>CALMNI010000112.1 GCA_937868555.1 uncultured bacterium
TCTTTTTTTGAATAAAGCAAACGCCTTGGTGCCGGGCGATTACCTCAAGACAAGGTTACTTCATAGTAACCGCTCTTTACACCCTTGTCAACCTAATATTGTAATATTTTCTCTAATATTAAGTTAATTTGTTTAACTTAAGAAGCATTGAAGCATCGTCATTCTGAGCCACTTTATTTCGACGTTCAAAACCACACTTCACACAGTGGTGGACAAGCATCCAATCTTGACCGCGCATTTCCACGCGAAGCGGTTCCATCAAAGCTCCGCAGGCCGATGCCCTATCACCGGGATGAACGTCAACATGTCGGCTATACAAACACGCAGGGCAATGATTAGTATAGCCATTGCCAATAATGCTTTGTCCGCAGTGTCCGCATATAAAATTTTCAACAGTCCGACGAAATTGGAGAGACATATGCTTTAAATTCCCCTAGCCTCACTTTGATCATCCGCCTTAAATTTCTTCCACGGCTTGAGCAGGCGGGTTTTTGCCGCCGTCCATAATTCAAGAAATTCTTCACTTCGCAACAATGAACAAGTACCTAAGTATACAAGAGTACCGAATCCGCCAGCGCTGATGGCTTGCAATGCTACGCCCCAAAAACGTGTTAAATCGGTGTATGGCCAAACCAAGAGCTTCATTGCCTGGATAGCCAACGCGGCCAGAATAGCAGCGGCAGAATATTTTGCTACTGCCTTAAAAATTTTGAATTCATCAAGCGCTCCAAGTTTACGACGCAAGAATACGAACAACAATATAAAATTAAGAATACTGCTTAAAGAAAATCCCAAAGCTAACCCGGGCGCTCCCCACTTGCGGGCAAAATAAATAGAAAGGGTTACATTAGCTGCCTCAGCTGCAAGTCCAGTGTACAAAGGCGTACGAGAATCATGCTGAGCATAGAAAGACCGAGTAAGCAAAGGCAACGCGGCTTGAGCAAAAAGTGACAGAGCAAAAAATGCCAGCGTATCCATGGTTAATGTTGTTGCATTCCAATCAAATTTTCCACTTCCCAAAATAAGCCGAACAATTTGTGCACGCAAACTAACAATCACAACCATTGCTGGGATAATAAAAAATAAAATATGTCGAAATGTCCGAGAAAATAATTCGATTATTTTTTCGTTAGTTGGCGCTGCGGCCATTAAAGGAAAAACAGCCAGCGCGAAAGAAATGCCAAAAATACTCACCGGGAAAGTCTGCAAATTATTTGCGAGATTGAAAACTGTTAAAGATCCGGCAGTTAATGTTGACGCGATAACGGTTATAACCATTAAGTTTATTTGGGTAACAGCTAAGCCAAAAGTTCTAGCACTCATCATTTTGAATATGGAAATAACACCCTTGTCTCTCCACTGAAAAAGGCGCTGGTAGCGGAATCCGAGCCCCCACAACGTTGGAATTTGAATCAACAAATGAGCAGCTGAACCCATTACAACACCCCATGCCAGGCCGATAATTCCATACTTGGGGGCGAGGAGCAAAGCCCCGACAATAATGCCCATGTTATAAAAAATAGGAGAAAGAGAATACACAAAAAAGCGGCGCTGCGATTGAAGAACACTCCCTACAATGCTAGAAATGCCTAGTATAAAAGGCGATAAGAACATGATACGCGTGAGCTCTATCAATAAAGGACGGGATTCAATGGCAAATCCTGGCGCTATAAAACGTATGAGCCAAGGAGCAAAAATCATTCCTAATCCGCAAAGCAAAGCCAAGCCGACCGACATGATATTGATAATATTGCTGGTTAACCGCCAGGCTCGTTCATGTTCGTTCTTGGCTATTAATGCCGAAAAAACAGGAATAAAACCGGCTGATAATGCACCTAAAACCAATAAATTAAAAATAAGGTCAGGGAACCGAAAAGCCGCATAATATAAATCGAGTGTCTGTCCGGCTCCAAAGGTTCCCGCTAAAATACGATCTCTCAAGACGCCTAATAACCGGCTAATAATCGATAATGCGGCAATTATCAATGCTGCTCCAGCAACTGTTTCCGATGAATTAAAGATGGAAGATAAGATCCTTTTGGACTTCATACGGTCTTTCCAGAAAAAAAACTTTTTCCTTTCATCAAGGGGGAAGTCGAAAGGCCTAAAAATGCCAAAATAGTGGGGGCGACATCAAACAAGGTTCCCGAACAAGGCACTGTACTTAAATCTCCCTCAACCGGTTGCGGCAAGTTAAGACTATACCCAGCTAGATCATCACTTATAATTAATAAAGGAAGTGAATTGCTGTTTGAATTCAGATTTGACGCCTGATCATGTAAAGAAATATTTTCCGACCGGCTGTTACTAGCCGTTACTAACACCGCACCCCCAGCTGAAAGAGCAGCTGTTGTTATTTTTTTTAAATTAATATCTAAAGATGCAAACGCTTCTATAGCACCCTCAATGCTTCCTTCAGCGGCTAGCCGATCCAATGCCGGGAAAGTGACAACGATAAAATCGTACTGCTTACTTTCAATTGCTCGTACAACTGAACGTGCTATTTCATCATTTACCATCGCCGGGTTTTCAGAATATTTTTCTTGAGGCGGAAGAGGAATTAAATCTCTTTCTTCTCCGTTATATGCCGACTCAACTCCGCCATTTAAAAAAACTGTCGCATCAGCAAAACCTTCACTATCAGAAACCCGTAATTGCCGCAAGCCGGCGCTAGCGATTATCTCACCTACAGATCGATCATCCTTAAGCGGAGGCAATAAAGAAATGATATTATGAGCTCCATGAATAGGGCTCAGGCTAACGCAGTCGGCTCTACCGGCAACGGCGAGTTCAACTGAACGGGCCAGAGGTGCGATCAAAGTCCCATTAAAGTTAAAAAAGAGCACGCAGTCTCCCTCTTGTACTACCCCCAAGGCCTCTCCCAGAGAATTGCAGAGAGCCGTTGGAGGAAATTCCTCATCATAAATCTTTTTAGCATATTGATCGCGAAGCGCCTCTTGCGCGGAAATAGCTTGATTTCCTAAACCATTCACAATAGAAGCGGAAGCCTTATTAATTCGCTCTTCACTGGCATGAGGATCAAGGGCATAAAAACGACCGCACAAGCTTGCTATAGTTACCGCTGAGCCATATTTCTCTTCAATAGCAGTAATCATAGACTGCGCCGCGTAAGAAGAGGTATCGCGGCCATCAAGAATAGCATGCAAAAAAATTGCACCCACCCCTTTTGTTTGTGCCGCCGTAATAAGTTGGTCAAGGTGTGCTAAGGAAGATTCTTTTTCAGCGGCCGATAATAAACCGATGAGATGAAGATGGCGCCCTTTTCTAATCATAGAATCAAAAATGCTTGAATGAAGAGAGCCATGAGCAGAAATATAATCATCAACACGATAACGCGGCACATATGAAGCATTTCCTGCTCCTATAATCGCATGCCCAAGTTCACTCGTCATAATCGTGCCAGAAGGCAATCCTAAATCTAGCGGGGAAGCGCTTAATGCAAGTGCAGGATAATGGCTTATTAAATGTGTAAGATATGCCGGCTTTGCCTCAGTAAAAGCATTGCCCGCGTGTGCGGGAGCAATCCCCCACCCTTCAAAAATAGCTAATATAAGAGGGCGAATTCGGGATTTTTTTTTGTTAGAAGAACGGGGCATATATATTAAGTAATAATTCCTTTCAAGCCAGGCATGGGCGTATTGCTCAGAAATGATAATGAAGCTCCTCCTCCAGTGGAAATCCAGCTAAAAGCTTTGGTGCGCTTAAAAAAGCGTATGGCTTCAATTGTTTCGCCACCACCCGCAACCGTAAAAGCACCGCGTGCATGAGCCGCTGCAATAGCAGTCACTATGCGCTCAGTACCGCGACGTGAATTTTTATTTTCAAAAATTCCCATTGGTCCATTCCAAAAAATAGTTTTGGCATGGGCGATAACTTCTTCATAGGCGGCAATAGTTGCATCATCTATGTCCGCTAACCGTCGAAGCCTTGAAAGCTGCGGAATTAAAACCTTATTTTTTGGTAAACCATGCCGGCTCGCCATCAAATCATTGGCCAAATCCCCTCCAACCAAAATGGCCCACGCAAGCGGCAAGAAAGCTTTTATTAAAGGAAGTTTGCTTTTAATTTTCGCTCCTCCGAAAATTACAACCAAAGGCTTTGCTCCTTTTCCAACTCTCAAAAGTTGTGTAACTTCTTGAGCTAACAAGGGACCGGCATAGGAGGGCAAACATTTTTTTATCGCGCTCACCGATGCATGTGCGCGATGAGAAACCGCAAATGCATCATTGATATAGATATCGCCAAGAAGTCCGAGTTTTCGTGCAAAGGAAAGATTGTTCTTCGTTTCACCTGACCAAAAGCGGATGTTCTCCAAAAACATTATGTCTCCCGTGCGTAGACACTGAGACTGGTACTGTAATTCAGATAAGGTGCCAGAGGCAACAAATACTCGTCCCCCTAATAATTTCCGTACACGACTGGCAATAGGAGCAACTGAAAGAGCGGGGCTTACTTCATATTCGTCCCGAACAATAGGATCGCCAATATGCGTCATAATAATTATTGACGATAGGCGGCGTAAGCGACGCAAGGTCGGAATTACCGCTTGGATCTTATAATCATCGACAATGTGTTTTTTTTTGAGAGGTACATTTAAGTCAAGGCGAATAAGCAAACGCTTCCCCTGTAATTTTTCGTCTTTGGGCAATAATTTTATCTTCATACAAATTTATTTTTTTGGCACTTCATCAAGAACAACTGTTACTTCTTTGGTTTCATTCTGTCGAATAAATTTAATATGGAGAGAATCACCGGGTGTATATTCTTCTAATAGTCCCGAAAGATCAACCGACGGTCCTACGGCTACCCCATCCAAAGAAATAATCCTGTCGCCTGCGCGCAGGCCGGACTTATCCGCAGGACTTCCCTTTACAATAGCCGCTGAAGAGCCATTCCCTATTAACGCACCGGCGGCGGCGGCGTTTCCTTTATCGACATTAACATAGTAAATGCCCAAACGCGCTCGATTGATTTTATTATCTGTCAAAAGTTTTGCCAGCATTGCTTTTACAGAATCCATCGCTATCACTACATGACCCCTGCTTATTCCAGCGATTCGGCCGTTGCCATCAAATAATGCGATGTTCCTTTCTCCTATACCAGAAACTGATAATTCCAGCGAAGCTTCCTCTGAAGAACGGTGGCCAAGAGATTGATGAGATAAAATCCCACGTTCTACAACCCCCTGCCATTCTAAACCGTACAATTCTTGTCCTATTAATAAATCCTGACTTAAAATAAAATCACGAACGGTTAGTTTGTCAGCCTTAGCGATATGAATAAAATTAAATTTTCCAGCCGCTCCGGTCAGCACCCTGTCAATTGAATATACGCGCCTATCGTTAGCGACAACTACCATATCAGACCATTGGCCATTTTTATCAACAGGAATATCGGTTACTGTCGCCAACCACCCATCGGCCGTTACGGTAATAGCTTGGCCTAGTTTGTCCTTGGGAAGATATAAAGGAGAATCACCAGGCACACGCTTAAAAATCCCGCTGAGACTGCTTTCCGCGTCAGCGACACTAAAAACTGGATTTATTACATTATTTTTTGGCCCTTGCCGAACAACAATAGTCCCAGCGTTAGGAGCGACTAAATAATTTCCAGCAGCAATACCATAATATTTATCAAGCAAATAAATAAAAATCCAATTGCCTAAAATACCTCCAATAAAACCAGCAAAAAGAATAAGGACAGTAATAAGCCAAAAAGTGCTTCGTTGCGAAATTTTCATAGGCTATCTTAAAGCCAGCGCGCCGTTAAAAAAACAGCGAGCCAGGTAATAATTATGAGGCCGGCGAGAATTTGGAAACGCCGCGTATCAGCATTCCCGCCTTGTTGTTGTGAGATTAAAGAAACCGCAATGTAATAAACCGTCACCACTAAAAAACCCAGGATTCTAAAATCAAGAGGAAAAAATCCCGCTACTAAAAATATTTCTAAGGTAACAAGGCTAACAATAAGCGCTGCCCGCCAACCCTGTGCCAAAGCTAACCGACTGTTCCACAGCCATTGCCATAATATTACAAAAATCAAGAAACAAAAGACTATGCCAATGAACCACGAAGGGACATCAAGGAATGTTTTCAAGCCATAAGCGCCGGCTGCCAAAAAAAACACTGTTAAAAAATTTAAAGCAAAACAAAGACGCTCAAGGCTAAAAGGAATGTAGCTGCGGATATGACTCGTATATGCCAATGCATACTGCCAATATAAAAATTCTAAAGCAACCACTACTGCTAACAGCAGAATTGTTGATATTCCCTGAGGAACCAAAAGGCAATAAATTAAAGTTGAAGCGCCTAATAAAAAAGGCGTAACGGCAAAGCGCCACCAATCATTACCATCAGTATCCAATCCTTGCGCGGCCAGCGCATAGATAAAAGCTAAAGCTAATACAATCCATCCGATATGATTCGGGGCAACATAGCACCAAGTGAACAAAGCAACACTCAATGCCAAAATAAAAGGAGAAATAAATAAACGTAGATTCATACTTAAGATTTTAACCAAGGATAGCTCGCGTATAACTGAAAAAGAAGATTTTCTGCCGTGCCGTTCTTAGACTTAAGTGCATCAGCAATTTGCACTAAGCGAAAATGAAGATCGCGATTATCTTTAGTAACCAAGAGGGCTAACAGATGAGTTCGGCGGGCTTCTATATCTATTTCGCCTTCATTTTGAATCGCTGCCTCATAATCCCGCACGGCCGATCGCGCTTCTTCTCTATAATCGTCAGAAGTCGTAAGGGTCTCTGCGGTAATATTCTGAGCTGGCTCATCATGCCATATTAACCGGACGCTGACAAGACCGCCCATAATCACCAAAGCGATCAAAGCGGAATAGAAAAATTTCTTTCTGCTATTGAACAATTTCGGTTTTAACATACGGAACTGCGGGCTGCACGGAATTTATTGATTGAATTGGAGCTGGCAAATTTAAGCTGCCCAAGGGAGCAAGCGTATCAAGCCGACTGGATTTAAGCGTAGCCGGCGAGAACGAGTAGAGCACGTCACCAATAAAAGCATTACGCCGAACCGTATCATCAACATATAGTTGATTAGTACTGAATAGGGAAGGCAAGCGGAAAGCAACTCGTCCCCGTTCGCTCATAGCGCTTGCGCTTACTCTAAAAACTAAAACTCCCTGGAAATTAGTTTGATAATCGCTTGTTCCTTTAGCGGTTAAAGATGCGGGGATAGCCAAGAGACCTTTTTCTTTATCAAATAAGACTGCTTTATAATCATACAAAGCGGATGAATCACTGCCCCGGCCTCCTATAATCAGGGATGTGACTTCCTTGGGAGTGGAAGGATCCTTAACATCAAAAAGGCTTACTTTCAATCCGAGAGTGTCAACTCCCTGATCACCTTTATCAATGACATCTTTGCCGATTCCAATCAAGGTGTTTTCATCATAGGGATGAAGGTAACTTGAGAAACCAGGAATTTTAAGCTCTCCTAAAACCGCCGGCTTTTCTGGATTCTGTAAATCAATGGCAAATAGGGGGTCAGTTTGTTTAAAGGTTACCATATAGGCACGATTCCCCATAAATCTTACAGAATATATACGCTCTCCTTTTGCTAAATTTTCTACTGACCCTACCCGATTTAAAGCGGAATCAAGAACATACACATTATTAACAGAGGGAGCATCGGAAGAGGGGGCAAAAGCGGCATTGGCTGAAAACATAAAAGGTCGCATCCATGACTGCCCTCGGGTAGTTGCCAAACGCAAATAACCATTGTGCTCATCCAGGGAATACTGATTAAGCAAATGACCGCTTACTTCACCCGAAGCAACGAATGTCATATCGTCGCCGCTTAATGCGATTTTTTGAATTATTGTTTTCTCTAATTCATTTTCCAAATTAGGATGGCGCGATTTGAATTCTGCCTCCACTTCATCGCTTATATGTTTTTGTTCATCGGGAGATAATCGGGAAAGGTAGCCTTCGATGATTTGATTGATTTTAGCCAGCTTCTCGTCATCTGATAAAATAAAGGAATCAATGGCGCCTATAGACTCGATGCGCGAGCGCTCAATATCCAAAAAATGATTAGCCAATACCTCTCGCGCCACCGCCATGCGCAATTGATATTCGCTGAGATATTTAGTGTAGGCAAGATAGAGAGCATTGTTAGAAGCGTAGACTGTTTGTCCGGCCGGCATCATATATACTTGCGAACGAAGAGGGGCGGCGACGTTATCAAGATCAAAGACACTAACGGTAGTTGCGTCTAAATTCGATGGCGAATCAATATAATATACGCTTGGATATATATACTTATCAGTTGTTTTGTCTGAGGAAATTACAGTGTCATTTTCCATGACGCGGGGTAGAGCAACACCGTCGAGCGGATAATACTGATAATTAGCGGTAATAAAATATAATCGCCGGCCAATAAGGCGAGAAGAAGTATATCCTCCTTCAAGGCTCAATCGTCGCTGCAATTTTGGGGCAGCACGATCGGAAATATCATAAAAAGAAAGGAAGGTGTAATTCCCTCCGGGGCGCCACCTCAGGGATTCAATCATCTTAGGATTGTTTGGCTGGACTGTTTCATCATAGCCAAACACAATTAAAGTGCTTCCATTAACATAGAGTTCCTGAGGACGCGAATCTAAAACTGTTGTTGAGGCGATAGCCATTGAACCAGCTGTTTCTGCTTTTACAATAACTAAATTACGATCCGTAATAGCATATATGTAATTGCCGTCAGTTTTTAGAAGGTCCGATTCATCAACACCTTCAACCTGTATATTCGTTTTCGAAAACGAAGAAGTGGCATTGCCTCCGCCTAGACCCGCGGGCGCCATTGTAGGGGCGCTTTCTTTTACTGCCTCGTTACGCATTGCAGAGTCTATGGAAACGGAGCCTGCCGACGAAGGCGATCGGTGTTCAAAAAAGCGTTTAAGCTCATCAGCGTTTTTAAATTCTTTCATGGTCGATTGAGCTGCTAGCACGCTTTCAAAACTGCCTTGCGTCGTTGACTGAGAAATTTTTGAAGTTTTGGTGCACCCTGTAAGTGCCAGTAAGCATACAGCCGAACTAATAAAAAAAATTTTTGCTGTTTGATTTTTCATACAATGTTAGTTTGAGAATAAAGTACTATCGAATGGTTGCCATGATTCATTAGCGTCATCCCAGCGCCATACTTCTAAGCGCGATACCATATCGGTTTCGCTGTAAATATTATCAACACGCACCTCAGATCCGATACGATTAGAATATTTTGTTTTTGTATTGAGCAAGACGGGGTGCGTTAAAAATTCTAATTTAATTTTCCCTACCGGCCCCTTAAACACAATATATTCAATAGTGCTCCCCCCGTGCTCATCCGAACGATCGACTCCCGAGTCCTCTACTTCGAACGTACTGCGAACCTGTTCAACTATTTCTTGCCAGCGATCAGTAGTCATACGATTAATAATACGAAGCTTGCGTCTCAAGGTTACGCTTCCGGCTTTCAGCGGTTGTTTGTTCAATCAAACCTCGTTCTAAGAGTTGATCAACGGATTTATTCATTGAAATCATGCCACTAGTAGCACTTGTTTGAATAATGGACATTATTTGGCTGACTTGATTGCGGCGAATCAAGTTGGCAACCGCCTGATTATTGATAAGCACTTCAAAAGCGGCTATCAACCCTCCGCCTTTGCGCGGTAATAACTGCTGGCTGATAATGGCTCGCAATGTCGAAGCTAACTGGTTAAAAACTTGAGCTTGCTGATAGGGAGGGAAGGAATCGACTACTCGAAAAATAGTGTCAGCGGCGGTAGCGGTATGCAACGTTGAAAGAACTAAGTGTCCAGTTTCAGCAGCCGTCAAAGCGGCCATCATAGTTTCCGCGTCGCGCATTTCGCCTACCATAATAATATTAGGATCTTGCCGTAAAGAATACTTTAAAGCGCCAGCAAAACTCAAGGTATCGTTGCCTAATTCGCGCTGTTCTATTAGGCACTTTTTATTTTCAAACACATATTCAATGGGATCTTCGATAGTAATGATATGGGCATCGCGCTCTTCATTGATAATGTTAATCATCGCTGCCAGAGTTGTTGATTTTCCGGAACCCGAAGGTCCGGTAACTAAAATCAAACCGTCGCGCAATTTCGTTAATCCTTGCATGACATCAGTAAAACCAAGCGCTGAGGGATTTGGCGATAAGCCGGAAATAAGACGAGCCGCCAAGCCAATGCGGCTTTGTTGGAAATGCAAATTGATGCGGAAGCGCTTGGCAAAAAATTCATACGAAAAATCCAGCTCCCGTTCATCATTGAACTTTTTCCACTGCGAAGGGCTTATTAATTTTTCTATCTCCGAGGCTAAGAATTCATGCGTTACCTCTTCGGTGCCGGCGGCGGCCAAGCGTCCATTGCAACGAATCATTGGCAAAGCTCCCCCGACCAAATGGAGGTCCGAGGCTTGCTGGTCAATCGCTATCTTAAAGTAATCTCGCAGTATCATATATATAGTATAGTATACCATAAAGAAAAAGCGCTGTCGTTTACATACCGACAGCGCTTTATTTTTTACATTATTACAATTATTTTCATGGAAGAGCAATGATTTCAGCACAGACCGCTTCGGCATTGCCATGGATTCGACCCTCACGAGCCTCTATAGAGGTCGTGGGTAATAAATTACGAATTCCGCCCAAGAACGCCACTGTTTCACCGCTGAAGGCGAAAAAATTACGATCTATAAATGAATATTCCGTATCGGTATCAGAATTATGAATAGTAGGCACAGGAATCTCGGGCTGAAGCACATAACCGCCTCGCTGCCTGATTCCAGCTCTTAGTGACTTGCGAAAACGGCCATCACTTAAAGAACCCCTGATATGTCCATAACATCCGTAAACACCTTTCATTGGCTTAGCGCGTAATTGAAGATTACCATTACGAATTGACTCAACGTCAATCTCCGATGCATTAAGAAAAGTTATAAATTTCTCATGCAAAGATTCGCCAATAAATTCTAGGTACGGTTTTCCTTTGCCTACATGATTAAGCATTTCCTCGGAAAATATATCAGCCTCAGAATAGACACTGAAGGCGCTTTTCATTATAGGTAAATACTCTTTTGTATCATTAATCATGACATCAAAATTCCCTGTCGGCGGATCAATATTAATGGTTAACGTATTAGCTTTAATAATTTTTCTAATTTTTCCATCCTGCAATAAAGGGTGCGAAATTTCTACAGCTGGATTCTTTAACTTATGCACGGGATTTGAGCTGCGCACAAATAAAAGATATTCACAGTTGTTTGAATTTTCTTTTAGGTGTTTTCGAAAATCTTCGGGCCCCATAAAAGCATCAAAACCCGATATTTCCAAAATTTCCTCATTACTAAGAGACTCTCCATTTTCTTTTCCAAATTCACATTCTCTCATGCTGTAAAATTTTTCTTCAGTAACAGCTAATAAAGCTATGGGTTTACCGAATTTAGCTCTAACAGCAGATAAAACAGCACGAAAGCGAGACTTTAAGAAAGATTCTTCCCCACCAACATTTTGAATAATTTGGTAAGCACCAAAAGAGTTTTCGAATTCGAAAATTTTCCCACGAAGTTTGGAAATTAAGTCATCTTCCGACAATTCCAAAGAGGCTTTTAGAAATTCTTTATCTAAACCAGCCATATCAATTCTAACTATGGGACTGACGTGGCCTGCAGGACCAACACAGTATTGATAATCAGACTCATGCTCTTTATTTTTATGAGTCAGAATGTCAAAAGCTTTATTATAGTCGAGACAAATTTGGCTTAGAGCATTAATAAGAGGTGTAGTGTAAATAACATTGTAGTGCGGCAGGGTTAAAAAAGCCCCCGATAGAAATTTGGAATAATTTTTTGGAACAATCATTCCAAGCGCTTGTGATG
>CALMNI010000113.1 GCA_937868555.1 uncultured bacterium
AGTGCATGCTTTATTCCTGATTACCGGAAAATTTTTTCTAAGAATAACATATCGCTCCAGCATACTGCGGCTTCGTATATATCGCCTGAGCTGCTGTTGCGAACGATTTGTCACGACAAGGATATCGGTAGGTTTAAAAGTTTTTATTATTTCTTGGACGGGGAAAGGACTGCCCACAGCACCATCAACATACTGCCTATCATTAAGGAATACTTCAGCATTTGATAAGGCAGGCATTGAGATTGATGCGGCAATCATAAAAGGTATGTCTGCTCTTTTTGCCTTGGCATCCATCATGACACTGGCGCCATTCACTCCATCGGTTACAAGAATATAAAACTGCGAAGGATGCTTTAATATTGCCTCGCAATCAATTTTCTTATTTCCATCACTGATAAGATCATACACGAATTTAATATTAGCGATTGGCGGCCACCGAGAAACAATAAACTTCGAAGGTAAATCTTCTGAGTAAATAGAAGCTCCAATAGTAGCTTGTTTTGCTCCTCCTAAAAAATAAGCTCCATTAGCTGCGCCCGTAGAAACGCCGATGACAATATCAAAAAGATTTTGCAGCCCGCAGGCATGAAGACCTTCAGTAAACCCAGCGCCGAATATTCCGCGCATACCTCCGCTGCAAAAATACAAAACTAGCTTGTACATACTAGCCAATGGACTTTGCTCTTGTAGGTAACGGTATTTTAAATATGCGTTGGTAAGGAACCGCGAACTAAATACTCTTTTTCGTATCATTTTTTATTTTATTTTTTGCCTCTACTTTAGCCTGGGGAATGATAAATGTCAAAAAAGCTCGGAATAACCGAGCTTTTGAGCTTATATGTTAATCTCCCCAGCGCCATCTTCCCCCGCGCCAAGGATCTTGAGTGACTGGATCAGTAGTCGTTTGTCCATTGTTGTTCCAATTACCATACCCATTATTATTGCCATAAAAGGTTGAGGCAACTGTTCTGATTGAAGCCCGACGTCCGTCAGCCACTATATACACTGATGTTCCGCCGGTTGCGATAGTATATCCGCCGCGCCACCACACTTCATAGGCTTTTCTTGACTCAGTAAGCTGACCGTTCGAAGAAAAAATTCTAATATCCGGTCCGCCTTTGCTCGCTGGGGCAGTAACGATTGAATATGACCCGGTAGCATCGCTACCAGTAATTACGCCGATTTTTACACCCCCATTGAAGGCTGCATCATAAGCAAAGAAAGCAGTATCCGGGGTGCCAAAAACATCAAAGGTGCGGACATGGGGTCCGCCGCCTGGTCCCGGTGCTGTGATAATACGTGCGGGACTAAATGGAGTTGCTTTTTTTGCGCCTACATTAACCCCGCCTTTGAAGGTCAAAGCATAAGCAAAGAAACTGTTGATCGCTGTCCCATTGGCTTTAAAAATTCGAACATGGGGCGTACCGCCCGGGCCAGCACCGGTAATAATTTCCGCTTTGCCATCACCATCAAGATCAGCTGCTGCAACATTGACTCCGCCCCTGAACGCTTCAGGATAAGCAAAGAAGCTGCCGCGCGGTATACCCGTAGCGCTTAAAATTCGTACTTGCGGACCGCCACCAGGTCCTGCTCCGGTAATAATTTCATCAATCCCATCTCCATCAATATCGCCAGCTGCAACGGAGACTCCGCCTTTGAAAGCCATAGGGTATGGGAAAAATTGTGCCGTAACGGTGCCATCACTACTCATTACTTTGACATGCGGTCCACCGCCAGGGCCAGCGCCGCTTACCAGCGTGGCGGATCCGCCAAAAGTTCCAGCAGCAATACTAGCCCCGCCTTTGAAATCTCCAAAGGGCAAAATTTCATATGGCAGCTTAGGCTGCGGAACGGGTTGAGATATACGAGTAGCAGCTTGTAAGCTTAAAAAGGGACTAATAGGGGTACCGCTTGGATCATGAATTTCAAAATGAAGATGAGCCCCTGTGCTTTCTGCATTACCGCTATCCCCCATCCAACCTATAAGCTGTCCTTTTACCACCGGGGAACCGCTTATAATATCAGGCGAATAGGCATGCATACCTCCCCCTAAGCCATCATCGGTGCCCGGGTTGTCATTATTAACGTGCAGGTACCAATATTCATACCCTTCGGCATCGCGAATATTAATCGCATACCCCCATGATGGTTGCGGATATTGCACCCAGCGAATAGTGCCATCAACGGCGGCGACCAAGGGGTATAATTTTTTACCCATAATATCATTACCCTCGTGTGAATGGCCGGAACGAGGTGCGCCGAAATCATCATAATAAGACACTTTTCCTATAGTTGGGAAAACAATAGGACGCAGCTCCCCCGCTGCCTTTACCGGCAGGGCAGGAAATATGCTCAAAATAAAACTAAGCACTAAAAAAAATACGCCTGTGCGGCGAAAAATTGTTGGTTGTTTCATGCTATAGAGTACGTACTACCATTACATCTGTTACTGCCCTCTAATCGAATCTGCGATAATACTTATCTTTTCCGCCAAATCGCGGTCTTTTTGAGTAACTATATCCCCGGCGTCATGGGTGCATAAAACCACCTTGACCTTATTGTATATATTTGTCCATTCCGGATGATGATCCATTTCATCAATTACTGTAGCGGCAGCCGTCATAAAAGCAAAAGCTTCCTTAAAGTCTTTAAAAACAAATTCCTGAACTAGTTTATTATTTTCCTCTTTCCACATATATTAAAAATTACAAAATTAAAAATTTTATAACCACTCCTTTCCCTGACGAACTAATAGCTCGCTCGCGCGTTCCGGCTCTTTCATCAGACGCTTAACAATTTTTTCCATGCGAACAGCCTGCGAACCTTTTACTAGTACAAGATCCCGCGCCGCGACTTCAGCATCAAGGTAATCCAAGGCTGCCTCTGAATTCTCAAAATGCCGAACCATTTTTTCTGGCATGCCATTTTTAATGGCGGCCAAAGAAATATGCGCTGCTTCTTCGCCCACGCTAATAAGATGATCAAAGCCGTGATCAGCGACTTCACGGCCTAACACGCTGTGCGCGGCTACACTTTCCGCGCCGAGCTCACGCATATCACCCAATACAATCCAAGAATGCCCATATTCATTGCGAGGAATCAAAGCTACGGTTTCCAAGCTTTCCGTTGCCGCCTCGGGCGAAGAATTATAGGTATCGTCAATAATAAGTTGATCGAACTTTCCTGCTAACAATTTCATTCTACCCGGAGGAGAAACATAATCTCTTAAAGAAGTGCTGATTTCAATTGCATTTAAACCATAACTAAAACCGACGGCCGCGGCTGCTAAAGCTGATAGAATTCCCGGACGGCTAATAACCCCGGGCAAAAACACCGGAACAGAAGAACCCTCGTACAATAATTTAAAACTACTTCCAATTTCCTTATCAACACCGGGTGAAGTGGTAATATGAACATTGTCCGCCCGTACATTCGCTAGCGGGGAAAATCCATAGCTTATAGAACGGCGCGATAAATCCTGCATAGCTGTATGCAATATTTCGTCATCATAATTATATATAGCTATTCCCTCTTCCGATAGCGCCTCCGCCAACTTTAATTTCTCTTTATATAATTCTTGCAAAGAAGAAAAAAATTCTGCATGCGCCGTTCCGAGGCGTGTCAGTACTGCTCGATGCGGTTTCGCGATAGAAGTTAAAACGTCCATATCTCCGGGATGGTCTATCCCCATTTCCAAGACCAGCATCTGTGGATAAGGAACTTGGACATCACGAGCAATACGTTGCCCCTCTTTTAAAAGTTTAAACCAGCCGAAAATAGACCGACCAGGCGATTGCGCCCCGATAATAGTTAAAGGCAGTCCAATTTCATTATTATAATTCTTATAAGTTTCGCGCAGGGGAAAACTGCGGCGCAACACGCAGGCGATTGCTTCTTTTGTGCTTGTTTTGCCAACGCTGCCACTTATCCCTATAATTTCCGGTTTCCGGGCGGCAATAATCTCGCGGGCGACAAAGGCTAACTTCTTTTGCAATATTTTCTTTAACATATTATTTCTTATCTTCGCTGCGCTCTTTTTTAACTTGCCAGTGATTAAGTAAAAAACGAGTTATATCCCTCGCAAGCGGTACAGCCGTCGATTCGGCATAGAGGGCACGAGGGCGGTCTATCTTAGTTAAGATTACAAACTTAGGATTATCAGCCGGAGCAAAGCCTATAAAGGTGTGGTCATAGGCGTTAATATAGCCTTTACCGTTCGAAGAAGCAACCTGGGCGGTTCCAGTTTTCCCGGCAATGTAATATCCCGGCGTTTTTACGGCCTTAGAGTGCCCGTTTTCAACTACATTTACCAGCATTCCCGTTAACAACGAAGCTGTTCGCTCGGAAATAACCCGCCGCGGCTCACTAGGCGGCGTGACGGTTCGCTGCCCGTTAGCACCAATTATTTCTTTGACAATATAGGGCTTTAATAATTTTCCGCCGTTCGCAATAGCAGCATATGACATAACCATTTGCAGCGGCGTCACCGTAATTCCTTGGCCGAAAGAAGCCGTTGCGGCCGAAATTTCCTTAACGCGAAAACCGGTAATGCTTGAAATATTGCCATCGCTCTCCCCTTCTTGTTCAATGCCTGTTTTTTCTCCAAAGCCGAAAGCTTGCACATAGTCGCTGAATTTTTTAACGCCTATTTGCTCCATCGCAAAAATGGCTCCCGTGTTCAATGATTGCTCCAATACCGTTACCATTGTCGTAACACCATGCCCGCCATGCGTATCAAAGTCGGCATTTCGAATCGGCTTAGGCCAGCCCTTAATCATGATCTGCCCATTATCTTGATATGTTGTTTCGGGAGTAACCTTTCCCTGATCAAGAGCCGCTGCCATTGTTATTGCTTTGAAAACTGAACCCGGTTCATACTCATCAAATACGGCTGGGTTATTATACACAGATAATGAAGGGACTAAGCGATAATCATTAGGATCAAAATCAGGCGCAGAACACATTGCTAACACAGCGCCCGTTTTCGGATCAATGATTATTACACTGCCGCCCGCCGCCCCATATTTAGCAACCGCATCGTCAAGCGCTTTGCAAGCGGTAAATTGCGCAGACCTGTCAATCGTTAATACTAAACTGCTACCGTCGGTTTTTTCAGTATATTGGCGATTATTAACAATTACTAATCCGCCTGCTCCCCGTTCGGAACGAAGCGAACCATATTGGCCATACAAATCATTATCAAAGAAACCTTCCAACCCGTATTTCCCCCGCTGCTCATCGGTTTCATAACTCGCGAAACCAAGAATATTGGCGCCAACATTTTTTTCCGGATAGTAGCGGAAACTTGTCATCGTATAACTAAAGCCCGGAAGCTTAAGCTCTTCGTCACCAGACGTAGAAAAGACCTTGTTATCCTTAATTTGCAATTGCTCAAGCGACATATCGCTGCGCTCAAGCATGAAAATATAAAATTTCTTTAAACGCTCCTCATCAAGTTTTTTTTCAATTAATTCATACTGGCTATTAGGATTCGATAATTCTTTTACATAATCGGCGATAATGGCATCATGTTCTTCTTTAATAAGTTCATCGCGCTTTTCATTTCTGAAATCAAGATACACGGGGTCACGGAGCCAGGCTTCATGCGAAGATTTAATGGCTGCCTCGCGGGCGGGAATTTCCGCAGCCGGCAAATCCTTAATGCCTTCTAATTCATTTTTCAAACGGTCTTGCGCCTCCCTATCAAGTCTCTGCTCTACTTCTTGCCTGAGCGTTGGCTCCCTAAAAAAAGTAAAAAGCTTCTCAGCCGTTGCCGGCGCGTCAGCAATATCGCGCGGAATGGCGAACAATGAGGCAAAATCCTTATTAATAGCTACTGGATATAATGAGGCATCCGCTGCAAAGGCGTTATCTTGTATATAAATCTTTCCGCGTTCCGGCCGCAATGACTGCTGTATAGAATGCTGATCGGAAGCGGCGGAGGCATAATAGGAATGTTTTACAATCTGCAGATACCCAAGCCGCGCTACTAATGCTCCAAGAAGAAAAAAAATAACCGCCGCAACCTGCGTCGCGCGGTTAAAGCCGCCTTCTCGTACATGTTCCCGTCCTCGTGGCCGCGAAGGCGTCCGTACCATCATATGCATGTATTATTTTCGAGCCACCATACGGCTGTCCCAAGAAACGTATGCCACATCGCTTACTGGGACTAAATGCAAATCAGCAATACGAGGATTCAAATTCTGAAAAGAACTCAATGAGCTAACTTGGCTCTCAAGCTGCTGATTTTCAGCCGCTAATTCATTAGCACGCTGCTTTAAATCCTTAAATGCAAAGCCCGTGGTTGATAATCCATTAATTGTTAAAAAATATGAAGCCGCCCCCAGCAAACACGCTAGCATCAATATCACATTGAGCTTACGCAAGTTAATGCGAAATACTGCGTTAGTTGAAGCATTGTTCATATATGCAATTACTTATATTTTTACAGCTGCCCGTAATTTAGCGCTACGCGAGCGGGGGTTGCTCTCAATTTCTTCAGACGTAGCTTCAACGGGCTTTTTTGTTACAATGTTGAGCCAGGCACTATGGCCGCAGCGGCAGAGCGGAAACTTTGGCGGACAAATACAACCAGTGCTTTCTTTCTTAAAAAATTGCTTTACGATGCGATCTTCCAAGCTATGGAAAGAAACAACGACAATCCTTCCTCCCGTCTTTAGAATTCCCCGTAAAGAAGCCAGCGCTTGCTCCAAATTCTCCAGCTCGTCATTAGTCGCAATACGCAAGGCCTGAAAAGTTCGGGTTGCAAAGTGCAGACGGGAACCGTGCCTGTATGCCGGCGGAACCCCCTTGCTAATCGCTTCCACTAAGGCATCAGTTGTTTCAATGGGAGCCACTTTGCGAGCGGCGGCGATCGCGCGGGCAATTGGGCGGGCGAAGCGTTCTTCACCAAAGCGTCCAATTATCCGTGCGAGCTCCTCAGCCGGCGTAGCATTTACAATTTTAATTGTCTGCGCGGCCGAAATGAGCGAACCAAAAGCCATGCTTAGCGGCGCAGAATTCTGAAAAGAAAATCCCCTATGTCTATCTTCAAGCTGTCCTGATGATAAACCGAGATCAAAAACAACCCCAGCCACGTCGCATGACGCGCCGAATGTTTCTTCAGCAATGCTTTTAATGTCTTTAAAGTTTGCATGGGCTAGTGATACATTGCCGATAGCATCTTCGGCAATTTTTAATTTGGCATTTTCAAGCGCGAGTTCGTCCAAATCAAGAGCAAGCACCTGTCCGGAAGATCCGACTCGTTCGGCGATTGCAAAGGTGTAACCTCCGCCACCAAGGGTCGCGTCAATAATCCGTTCTCCAGGCTTTGGATCAAGATACTGTAATACTTCCGAAAGCAGAACTGGCGTGTGTTTGTACATGTACGCTTAGCTTATCTCTCCGAGCGCTTCAGCAATTTCATTGCTTTGCTTTTCGGTTTCCATTTTAAATTTATTCCAAGCTTCTTCATTCCAGATTTCCAAACGGTTATACAAGCCAGCGACTACCACCTTTTTTGAAAGCTTGGCAAAATCCCTAAGGTATTCCGGCAAAGTTACTCTCCCCTGTCCGTCGAAATCAACATCCATCGCCCCTGCTAAAATAAAACGGGCGAGGCTGCGATCGTTGGCTTTGTTAAACGGCAAAGCGGAAATCTTATCGGCCAGCTTAATCCATTCTTTTTTCGTATACACCACTAAGCAAGCATCGAGTCCCCTTGTTACGACAGCTCCGCCGCGTAAGAGTTGGCGAAACTTTGCCGGAACGGCGACTCTGCCCTTCTCATCGATAGTGTGGCTGTATTCACCGATAAACATAATGGTTTGTTTTGAAGGAGAGTTATACTCAGCTTATCCACAATTCCCCACTTTTCCCCTCAATACAGTAATTATACACCATTTTTTGCCTCGAGTCAATCCAACTATTCCACCTC
>CALMNI010000114.1 GCA_937868555.1 uncultured bacterium
TGTAATTTAATATAATAATTGAAAGCTTTTTCATACATCTATTTTTTCAGCAGGCAGCACATGTATATACGCACCAATCGTCAACCACATCAAAACCGCGTAGGGCAAGGCAAAAATCGTAACTTCAACTAAACCGTTTAAAGCAATCGCTAACAAAGCGGCTGTCAAACCAACGCGCATCATTGAATCCTTGTGCGGAGAATTTTTATTCCGTCGCGCCAGTCTAAAGACAGACACTAATAATAATAAAAATATAAGCAGTCCGACCCCACCATAATCAACTAATGCCTGCAGCCAATAACTATTAATTAATTGGCTATAATCGGGACTAATAAAACGCTGGTAAAAAGCAAGCTGCTGTCCGGAGCCAATGCCGAACCAGGGCTGCTCTTCAACAATACGAAAAGCGGTTTTATATTCAAGAATACGAAACTGCGTGCTATTGTCTTGTCCTATGTGAGTAAGACGGTTTATCAAACCAGCCGCGTAATCGCCCAAGCTAATATAACCAATAAGGGCAAACAAGCAAACAAACAATACAAAGGCAATGCGCTTAGGTTTTAGTTTTATAAACAAATAGCCCATTGCTAGCCCAAAACTCAACAAAGCGGCTTTACCAAGCATCATAAAAATAGCAATGAAACCGAGGACAAAAGCAAGTAAAGCAAGAATGCGCGCCTTAGAACTTTTCTTAAGGCTAAAATAAAATGTCAACAGCAAAGGCAGCGTAAAGGCAAGAATACTGGCGACAAGCGCGATAGCCCCGACCGGGATACGAATCAAATTGCGTTCGTTAAATAATGAAGAAGAAAATTTAAGATTGAAAAAAGTAAAAAATATCTCAATGCTCATGAGCATTACGGCCGCGGCTAACCCGTAAAAGAATAAGCGCAGGCGCTTAGGCGTTGTTAAAAGATTAGCAGCCAAAAAATAAGACATAAACGCAAACGAACACACCTTCAAACCGGCAACATATAGCTCGTAATCTTTAACATGCCAAAATGAAGCCGCCGCCATAATAAGATAGATAAGCAAAAGCCAGCCAATTGCCTTCATTTTTAAATGTGCTTCGCGCGGATAAAATAAAGTATCTAAAAATAAAGCTCCCATGGAAACAAACAAAAATATTTCTCCTAAGCTAATCTCGTATACCCAGGTCGTTGTAATGTCGATATTGATAATCGTCCCCAAAGCGACGCCTAAAGGAATAAGTGTTACTAATACCCAGCTGTACTCGCTTAAAAAAACATATAAAATAAAAAAGGCGGCGATGCTAATCGCTAATACGGGCGGCAAAAGATTAAAGCCGCTCAATATAAAAATAATCGGCAGTAAGGCCAAAATGTATTTCTTATGCGCTAGTCGATCGCGCAATGTATGCACGGCTATTTCTTCCATCATAGGTTAAACAAATATATCTAAAAGATACCATATTTTATATAAAATGTCAATAAATAACAAATAAAAAAGGTGCTTAAACTTGCGTTCAAACA
>CALMNI010000115.1 GCA_937868555.1 uncultured bacterium
GACAGTGACCGATCAATCGCGCGAAGAAGCGGGCCGTTTATCACTAGCTTTCGCCGAGCGGTATGGCTCTTCTTCATCCCAGTCCGATTTCAATAATTTACGCGATTTAGAGGTATTTATGACAGCGGCTATGCAGGAGCGCAGCGAGCAATATATCGCGGCCGAGCAAGCAAAGCCAGGGACGACGGAGTATGAAGGAACAACAACAAAAGCCGTAACTTTTACTTTTGAATCTTTTGATGATGCTGCTGGAACGGCAGTGGCAGTGGTTAGAACTAAGCGCCAGGAAAAGAAAGCCAGCGGAGAAACAAGGAGTTATGATCAGTCCCTTACGCTCGGTTTAAAAAAAGTATCTAGCGAATGGAGAGTCGATAGCGCCGCATGGTCTAAGTAAATATATATGAAAGGGGGGATAGCAGCGTGGCTGCTAGATATTGTATTTCCGAAAAATTGTTTGCAGTGCGGGAAAGAAGGTTCTTATTATTGCGATGCCTGCGCTTCCATAACACCCTTGCCCTATGCGCTTGGGTGTTTTGGCTGCCGAGCCAGGAATAAGGGGGAATTATGTCTTAATTGCCAGCCTCGGTATGCCTTTGACGGCGTTATTATCGCGGTTGATTACGAAACAGAAATTGTTGCGGCCCTGCTCCGTACATTTAAATATCGTTTTGTTGGCGAAATAGGAGAATATGCTGCCGCTTTTTTAATTAGGAGGCTTGAAGCCTATCTCCGCATGTCTAGCGCGGCAGATTTTTTTTCTTCACATTTTTTTGAAGCTGTAGTGATTCCTATGCCCTTAAGCCGCCGTCGTTTGCGCTGGCGCAGCTTTAACCAATCAGAGATTATAGCCAGGCGCGTTGCCGGATATTTTGGCTTAGAGGTGCAATCTGCACCCCTAGAACGTCGCCATCGATCTTCTCAAGCTGATTTGAACGAGGAACAGCGTCTCAATAATCTTCAAGGAGCCTTTAGTATTCGCGGCAATTCTCCGACGCGGGTATTGCTAGTTGATGATGTAATTACAACTGGCACCACTGCTTCGGAATGCGCTAAAGCGCTTAAGGCGGCCGGGGCTGAGGAGGTATGGGTGCTGGCAGTTGCTAAAGGCTGATGTCATTTCGAACCCGACGCTTGCGGAGGGTGAGAAATCTGCCTTTGAAGAAAGATTTCTCGTCGTCTAAAGACGACTCGAAATGACAATTCTATCTTCAGGAAAAAAAGATAGTTTTGCCTTTTATAATTTTTTTTGAGATAAGCCCTTCAGCAACCATGGCGGCAAGATTTTTTTTAATTACTGCCGGATCTATATCAAGCGCTTCAATAATAGTTTCAAGACTTTGCCTAGGATATGATAAGAGATATTTTAATATTTTTGAACGTTGTTCGCGGTTTGATCCTTTAAAGGGGGATTGCTGGGCATAATGGCGGCTGCGACGGCTCGGATTGGGCAATTTCTTTTTTAGCATCGCGCCGTAGTCCATAAGAGCATAATACCATTCACGAGCGTTGTCGGCCGGAAGAGATTTAGTGATAAGGGGCAACAGCTCATTGTCAGGAACCGAATTTTTTTCAGGGAAGAAATAGTGCAAAAAAACTGTTCTAATATTAGTTTCAATAACAACGGCCGGAATATTCCAAGCAAAGGCCATGATATCTCCGGCGGTCGCTGGGCCGACGCCTGGAAGGCTTAGAAGAGCATTGTAATCTTTTGGAATTTTACCTTTAAAATCAGACATGATTATTTCCGCGGTATTTTTTAAAGCAAGTCCGCGGCGGTTATAACCCAGCCCTTGCCATTCTTTTAAAACCTTCGTTCGTGGAGCACGAGCCAGTTTTTCAATGGTCGGAAAGCGTTGTAAAAAGCTCGTATATTTTTCAATAACTCGAGGAGCTTGAGTTTGTTGAAGCATTATTTCGGAAACGAGAATTTTATAGGGATCGCGAGTTTTGCGCCAAGGAAAACTACGCCCCGAAGCGGCGTAGTAGGCAAGGACTTCTTTTTGAAACTTGGCGATTGAGGGCATTAGAGCTTAAGGAAGCGGGTGAAAAATTCAGAAGCCGGTTCGTCATTTCGGTCTAAATCCTCGGGCAGATATTTAATAAGATGCTCTCGGATATAGAGAGGATTGGTGTCATGAAGCGCTAGCGAAAGACGGTGCCGTGCAAAAGATTTAAATTCAAAATACAGTCGTTTAAGGTTTTCTTGCGGTTTGTAGACGATAGAAAAATGTTTGATATCGTCGTAGCTATAGAAATTATTACCGACGACGACTCCTTCAGTTGTAATAACGACGGACAGCGATCGGGGATGGCGGGCGTCGTTAAAAAGAAGCGAGAGGCTGCCGATAACGATAATAACAGCAAAGAGGAAATTGGCTTGCCACAGTGCATAGACAAGGCAGGCAGCGGCAATAAGGCCATAGAGCAGGTACCACCAACGGCCGCGGTCATGTTTTTGATATTCGCTGATTTCCCAGCTGACAATTTCAAAGCCCAGCGGGGTTGCTTCTTCTTCGGTATTATCTATTTCTTCCTCATTTTCCGGCATATTATTGACATGGGGTGTCTAATCTTGTATCTTTATTATAGCATAGAAGTGGCAGCATTGTCACTTGTTATATTATATCCGGAGAGATGCCTGAGTGGTTGAAAGGGGCACCCTGCTAAGGTGTTAGGCTTTAACGAGTCTCGAGGGTTCGAATCCCTCTCTCTCCGCCAAGACAATTTAGTATCGGTTTGACCCGAATGCCCAGCTTTTGCTGGGTTTTTTCGTTTCTAATCCCCGCTACTCGACTAAGTGGGATTTTGGAACTAAAAGCAGGATTTTTGTGTCCTGTTTTTCTGTTCTTTTACTTTACTTTTATGGGTATTTAAGCTATATTTTAAATGCGAAACAGTAATAAATAAACGTGAGGATTTTGTCATTTAATGGCAATTTTCCTATTTACGTACAGGAACGGACATCCCGACCGAACGTAAGTAGGATCCTCACGGAC
>CALMNI010000116.1 GCA_937868555.1 uncultured bacterium
TTTATTATACAACGAAAATAACAAAATTAAAAGCCGGTAGGAAACAAATGTTTCGTACCGACTTTATTTATTTTATTAAGTTTTTTTAATTTAGTTTTTTTGCAATTACTATATACCCCTTATCTTCAGAGGTAAGTTCTATTGCCTGTTCTCCATTGAAATTTCCCATATCATATTCTTTGCCAACTTCCAAATTCATAGGTCCATAAGAAACAACTCCGGCCATTGATTTTACAATCAAATCATCATAAGCCTTAAACTTTAATTTACTTTTGGCTCTTTTTGAGCTTGTAAAATAAAGGGTGTCGGGCACGCTTTCCGAAGGATTGCGCTGTTCTTGATGATACGCGTAGTCGCTTGGTGTATTGTTGGAATTACTGGTATTAATATACTGAGGCGTTTCCGAAGACATTCGTTTTTGTTGTTCCTTTACAGGATCAACAAATTCCTCTTTTATCGCCGGATAAAAATACTCTGTCGTTGACCATCCAAAAACTCCTGAGGCACTGCTATCGGGAATGTTGATGACATACATATCATCGCCATTCTTTGTTTTTGTATCAATTATTCGCGCCGTAACTGCCCAGTCTAAAGTTTTAATTGACTTTCCTTTTTCATCAAATAAAACTTCTTTGGCCGGAAGATACAGTGATTTTCCACCAGTAACACTGCTGTTAACTTGTTTAGCTCCCCAGGTCGTTGCTCTATCAAACCATGACCAACCGGCTTTTAATTGAACCGGCGCCCAATAGTTCATTACTCCCATTACTATTAATGTCCATACGAGAATTTTCTCATACAACAAATTTTTAAAAGGAATAACGAAATTAAAGAAAATAAAGAAAGTTCCAATTGTTAGAACAAGCCATATTTTTGTTCCTGTAAAATGATCGAAACCCGTTAAAGCAATTACTGAACCAATCCAAGCGCACGTTAAACCAATTGTTCTAAAAGGTCTAACAAGACTTTGTAATTCGGCCAATGCTCCTTTAAAACTATAATGTTTCTTTACAATCTCAACCGTTTTATCGGTTATTTTATAGGTCAGAATAAGAGCCCAGCCCACGGTTAATGTTAACGCCTTAATCGCATCTTCCCACTGAAATATTATTCCCAATGTAAATAAAGTTACAACTATTGCGCTTAAGGAGGTTAAAAATATGAGAAGATTCCTTGAATCATCTAATCTTTCATTCCACCAGGTAGTAATTATTAACCATGTTCCTTGGATGATATTCTTAAGAAACCTGAAGAGATTTCTTTTTTGTTTGTTTTTTGTTTTTCTCTGTGCCATGTTATATTAAACTTTGATTATTTGTTGAATATTGTATGTAAGGACTTCCTTGGCCAGGCGCACGCACTAACCACTCTCTTTCTTTTACTTCTTTTTTCTTCTTGGCCTTATTCCTCTTTTTCGCTGCTTTCTTGCTAGCTTTTTTGCACCGTCTCGAATTCTTTTTATATTTCTTAGCGAAAGCAAGAAAATCTTCGGATAAATCGCTCAGGACGCTTCCGGGCTTAAAAAAATCATCAATAACTTCGGTCGATGAAGCAAATAATTTTTTTAATTCCTCTATGCTATCTTTCAGCTGCTTGCTCTCAACCACTCCGGAAAAACTTAGAACAGCATTTCTTTCTTCATCCGTGAGTAAAAGGAAAGCTTTTAATTGAACTTTATCTAAATCATTTAGAAATTCAATTAATCGACAACGGCGCACTTCTGTAAGCTTTTCGTCAGCAAATAAGGGAGTAAAAGCATCTACCATTTTTTTACGTTCCGCGGCATCAGTAGCTTCGGATAACAACTCCATATATACACAACGGATAGCATTTTCCGATTTAATGGTTTCGGCGTGATTGCGGCGTCTTTCAAGCTCGTTTTTTACTTGCTCAAAAAATTCCGAAATTGCATCGTCAGTGAAATCACTAAAATGCGTAAATGCACGAATTGCTGTTGGTAGCGTATTAAGCCAATTTATACCTTCTTGATTGTTAGCAATCAAGTTGTCATAAATATTACGAGGAACATGGTCTAAAAATATCTTAGCGGCCTGACGCATTAATAAACGCATCAGAGCATCGGCCACGTCTTCTGTAATAGTATTTGAACCGTCGGAATTTTGTCCCGTAATCTTTTTATAAAGATTTAATATCGTACCAAGAATTGGTATTTTACTTAAGTCGAACATTATATATTCTCCTATTATATGTTTAATTTAATTATTATTTTTAAAAGGGCATCAGCTATATTTGATCAAAACCTAAAAAATCGGTCGAATATAGTTTTATAGCTGAATATAGAATTATAGCATATAAAATAGAAATTGTCAAGAATATATACAAAATACCGCTTATATTAGCGGTATTTTTGTCTTATGTATGGTGTTTTTAGGGTATTATTCCAAATGCGCCAAGGTTTCTTGCTCCCCTATTTGTTTGCGTAAGGCTGGAGATTGCTCTAAGGCCGGGTCCACTTCTAATAAAGCTATAGCGGCATCGCGCGCTTTTTTTATTAATTCAAGATCATAAAAATTTGCCATCTTCAATTCCGGAAAACCTTTTTGTTCCAAACCATACACTTCTCCCGGTCCGCGGAACTTAAGATCAGCATTGGCCAAGTCAAAACCACTTTGAAAATTAATTAAAGCTGATAAACGTTCATTAGAAAGAGCGTCGGCTGAATTACTCATAAGAAAACAATAGGATTGGCGGTCGTTGCGGCCGACGCGGCCGCGATATTGATGAAGCTGCGCCAAGCCAAAACGATCCGCATCTTCAACCATCATCACCGTTGCCCCCGGTATATCAACACCGATTTCAATGACCGAAGTTGCAACTAATATCTGAATTTTTCCAGCAGCAAAATCAGCCATTACCTTTTCCCGTTCTTCGGCTTTAAGACGGCCATGAACTAAACCAAGAGAATATTTTTTAAAAATGGAAGCCTGCAAGCGTTCATACTCGGCCTTAACTGATTTAGCGCCGAGGGTATCGGAAATATCAATCAAAGGACAAACAATAAAAGCCTGCCCTCCCCTTTCAATTTCTCCGGCAATAAAATTGTAACAATCTTCGCGCTGCTTCTCATTAATCAAAGCGGTCTTAATCGGCTGCCGTCCAATAGGGAGTTGCTTGATAATAGAAATATCCAAATCTCCGTAAAGCGCTAAAGCCAAGCTGCGCGGAATGGGCGTTGCCGTCATTGATACCAAATGAGGTAAGGTACCGGCCGGCGTCTTATCGGTCAATAAGCCTCGCTGTTCAACCCCAAAACGATGCTGTTCATCGATAATCGCCAAAGCTAAGTTCTTAAAGGTTACCCCTTCTTGGATAAGGGCGTGCGTACCGATAACAAAAGCGACTTCGCCGGAAGCAATTGCTTTTACTAAAACGGCCTTAGTGGTTATTTCCACGGGCTGCCCCGGCCGCAAGATATAGTGATAGCTGCGAGTATGCAAAGCAATAGCGAAAGAAGCTTTAGGAAAAAGCTTTTCGCTGACGGTTTTAAAATGCTGAAAAGCCAAAAGTTCCGTCGGGACCATTAAGGCTGACTGCAAACCGTTCAAAGCGGTATTGTAGGCTGCTAAACAGGCAACGATTGTCTTACCCGAACCGACATCGCCTTGCAATAACCGAAGCATAGGACGGTTATGGGCGGTGTCTTGGATAATTTCCCAGGCCGCCTTGCGTTGGTCATCGGTTAAAGCAAAGGGCAAAGCGCTGACTGCAGCACGAATTTCCGTTTCATGAAAATGCACTTCCGGGGCTTTTAATTGAAGAAAGGCGCGGCGGTTTTGCTGGGCGCGGACTTGGACAATAAATAGTTCATTAAAGCCCAGTCGCTCTTTAGCCCTTTTGAGCTCGGCTTCATCTTTGGGAAAATGAATCTCGCGCAGAGCCGTTGGTAAATCTTCAAGCTGATAGCGCTTAATAATGTCCGTCGGCAACCAATCGCTGACCTCGGCAGCTAAAGGAACTACTTTGGCAATGGCGGAACGCAGTTGTTTTTGACTGACCGCCGCTGTTAAATGATAGACCGGAATAATACCTTCAGTATGGATTGCCGGACCGCGACCGACTTTTTCATACACCGGCGAAGTCATAACATATCCGCCATAATCTTCGCTTACTTTTCCGGCTAAAGATATTTCATCGCCGGGCTTCAAGGTTCGGGTTAGAAACGGCTGGTTAAACCAGACAACGCGCAGCGTTTCTGTTCCATCATTAATGAGCGCCTCGGTAATATACATGCGCCGCCGCGGGCTGCGCTTGTTTTGTATCAAATCGATAAACCCGCGTATCGTTGCCGTCTCCCCTACTTTTAAATCGGCAATGCCTCCGCCGATGCGAAAATCGTCATAGCGGAAAGGAAAATAAAACAATAAATCTCCGACCGTTTTTAGTCCAAGCTTATTTAAATTACTAGCTGTTACGGAGCCTATCCTTTTAAGTTCTATCAATGGCGTTGATAGATGCATAATTTTGAAATTTTCAATTTTCAATTTAAAAAAAATTAATAAATTACTAAATTTATACATGTTTTCTAAGAGAAGACGCTATTTTGTTAAAAATAAGTGCTAATTCATTAGTCTCATTCCATAATACCTTTATTTTATCTTTTTGTCCCGATTCGCTCAAAGCTAATAATTCAAGCCAATATTTTGTCTCCTGCGTTTCTTTTTTACAAATTTATATCTTA
>CALMNI010000117.1 GCA_937868555.1 uncultured bacterium
GCGTGCGCAGGCGGCCTTCAATATAAACAGCGGCGCCCTTTTTCAAATATTCGCAGGCAATTTCTGCGATCTTCCCGAACATAACAACGCGATGCCATTCGGTGTGCTCTTGTTTCTCTCCGTTTTTATCTTTCCAGGTTTCGCTTGTAGCGATGCTATATCGGCAAGTTGCGTTGCCGTTTGGCATAAAGCGTTTCTCTGGATCGCTGCCAAGGTGGCCGATTAAAATAACTTTATTGATAGATGGCATTAAGCAGCTCCAAAATAAAATGGGACATTGATAGCGATTTTTAACTTATTGATTAAGTTATTTGATGCGTCCTCAAACACCTTGTCTTTACGAATAAGTTCATACCAAAATGACAACTTCCCTTCTTTTACTCTATATCTAAGCCTTGCTGTTACTTGATAAGCATCTCCATTCCAAAAAACAGGGATGCCGATTGCTATTTTTTCAAATAGCTTCATTTGAGTAAGAGTTTGCTGATCATCGTCTTGAATAAAATTCATATTTACGCCACCACTTTGAAGTCTAATTGCAGACTTAAATCTCATGTCTTGATTGGCCTGGAATGATGTTGCCATTTCTAACAATTGTTGGCCGGTTGGGTAGCCTTCAGCAGATGGAATATCCTGAAGGTTTTCTTCTATAAACATTGCCAAATCAATTTGGGTTTGATGCTGCCTGTCTTTTCCTGCCCATCTGCTCCATTCTTCCGATATTTTGGGCTTGTAAATAACAACATGATCCTTCCATTGTTGTTCGTCACATCCGCTACCGTGATCATTTATTATTGCGGTTATAGAAAGATTAGCTGTTTGATAATTTGAATTGCAATAAATTGAAGTGTGATTTGGGATTGCGTGTCGATTGACATAAGATATAAAGCTGTCAGCGTCGCTCATGTCCAATAATCCAGATTTTCTCAATGGTTTATCAAACAAGTCTTTTTGATTGTATTCTTTGTATAACCATCCAGGAGGCAATGCAACGCCTTTCAT
>CALMNI010000118.1 GCA_937868555.1 uncultured bacterium
TTCACCAAGTCATGGGCGGTTTTGAAGGACAGGCATCGGATATAAAAATTCGCTCCGAACACATCCTTCGTATTAAAGATAAATTAAATAAAATTTTAGCTAAGCATACTGGACAGTCAGTCTCTGTTATTGAGCGTGATACTGACAGAGACCGCTTTTTAAACACCGAGGAGGCTAAAAAGTATGAGATTATTGATAAAATCATAACGAAATAATTTTAATGGATAAGCTGTCATTTCGAACTCCGCGAAGCGGAGGAGAAATCTAAGTATTTAAAGATTTCTCGGCCAATAAATTGGCCTCGAAATGACATTAGAGGCTCCATTGACAATACCCATTTAATATTATAGAATCCTGTTATTGTTAATTAATGTATTATTATGACCGCAGCGAAGAAAACCGTAAGAAAAGCAGCTCCTAAGGTTTCCAATAAAACTCTTGAGGAAATTAAGGCTGAATTAAAGCCTGGTATGACTATTCGTGTCTATCAAAAGATTAAAGAGTTAAATCCTAAGGGCGAAGAAAAGGAACGCGTTCAGTACTTTGACGGCATGATCATTGCTCATAAGCATGGCAAGGAAGCCGGTGGAACAATAACTGTTCGCAAGGTTACTGACGGGGTTGGCGTTGAAAAAATTTATCCTTTGAATTTGCCAACCATTACCAAAATCGAAATTCAGAAGATTGCTCATGTCCGTCGCGCTAAACTGTATTATCTAAAGTCTGGTTACGGTAAGCGCATCAAGGAAACAAAGGTTGCGTAGAAGTTTAAAGTAATAAGTTAAAAGTAGAAAGTTATAAAGTGAAAGCTAAAGAAAGCCCTTGGCATGACTTGAAACTTTCAACTTTGTAACTTTTTACTTGTTTGCGGATATGGTGGAATTGGTAGACACGCAAGCTTGAGGGGCTTGTGAGGGCAACCTTGTGAGGGTTCGAGTCCCTCTATCCGCACAGGATTAATTTAAAAATTTTCAATGTTCAATTTTCAAACAATTATTTTTAAATAGAACAATTGATCATTGTTTTCGAAATTGAAAATTGAAAATTATAGCATTTTACTTAGGGCGCATAGCTCAGCTGGTTAGAGCACTTCGTTTACACCGAAGGGGTCCAGGGTTCGAATCCTTGTGCGCCCACCCAAACTTTATATAAGATCTCCAATATACTATGGCCTCTTTAGAAGCAACATTGGCAGCGCTTAAGGACGGCAGTCGGTATTTAAATTGGGGTCGCGAAGTGATCAAGCGTTGGGCGCTTGATTTTTGTTTACATACAAATTCTATACGAGTACTAGATGTTGGTTGCGGACAAGGCAGTGATTTATTAAATATTCATGAAGCATTGAAAGAAAAAAATATTTCTTCAGAATTATACGGCATCGAAGTATATGAAGAGTATAAAAATCATGCTGAATCTTTAGGCATTGCCGTTGCTTCAATTAATTTAGAAATCGAAGCATTTCCTTATGCAGATGAATATTTTGATGTAGTTGTCGTCAATCAAGTAATGGAACATGTAAAGGAATTTTTTTGGATTGCCAGCGAGATGAATAGAGTATTAAAGCCTGGAGGTTTATTAATAGTGGGGGTGCCAAATTTAGCATCATGGCACAATCGTTTATTATTGCTCCTGGGCCGTCAGCCTACCTCTATTCGTCTCTTAGGACCCCATGTTCGCGGTTATACGAAACAAAGCTTAGTACAGGCGATGACTGAATACGGTGGCTTTTCATTCCAAGCTTCCGCAGGAACAAACTTCTACCCTTTTCCAACAACGATAGCAAAAATTCTCGCCAAACTCTTTCCTAACGGCGCGGTATCATTGTTTTTGGCTTTTAAAAAAGTGAGGCCTTCTAGTTTTGGCAAATTCTTAGAAAATCATTTGGAAACAAACTTCAAAGCCCCCAAAAATTAAGTGATCGATATTGGCAAGTATTAATAGGCATAGGCCTATTTTTTGTTTACACAGGTCTTGACACCTAGCTGCAAGTGTGGTAGATTGCTATATTGCACAAAGCTTAAAAAAATATTTCCAAAAAAATCAAAAAGATAAAAAACAAATGAAAAATCCATTCAGTCCATTTGGAACTGTAGTATTCTTTGTATTATTAGGGGCAGCTGTAATTGCTTCGGGAATTAGTACTCTTTACATGGCAGAAGTAAGACCATGGTTAGTTGGTGGTGGGATAGCAATAATTGTTCTTGCAATTGCATATCCATTTATGAACAGACAGCCATCTTCATCTCATGGAGCTATTGAAGAAAAATTATTAGCAGCTCTAACTAATACAAGATTTGATTTCAAAAATGCAACTCTTGGTAAAGATGAAGAAATCAATGCACGCATAGTAATGTCTGTGCAGCAAGAAAAACCAGGGGTAAAAGGTGAGTACGAAGATATTTCAAGTACTACTCTGCGAATCAATGCGGTTGCAACAATTGAAACACCTGCAAAACCTGCAACTTAATAAAAATTCATTTGAATTGCCTAGTGAGCCTCAATTAATTTTGAGGCTTACAGCAATACACACGCCTTGAATATGGCATTTTTCTATGGTATATATAGAAAATAAAATATTTAAAAAATAAACCCTAACGAAATTGAAAAATTTAAATCAAGATTTAAACAGAAACACCGACGAAGATATAAAAAGAACCGAAACTGAACAAGTTGGAAAAAATAATAATGAAAACGCGCAGGTAAATAGCGCGATAGGAAATAGCAAAACGCGCTTGGGTGAAAAAATTATTGGACACGAATGTCCTATGAGTAGAGAAAGACATTCAGAAAGGTTCGGAAACAAAATGATACACAAGGGTGGCCATGACCACAAAGGATAAAAAAGTAGTAAAAAAATTAAGAAGGAAGCGACATTTGTTGCTTCCTGATTTTTTTACAAAATTTGCCTCTTTGCTTATTTCAGCTTATTATTTTATTATGCATATTCACTTCGTTTGCTCAGGAAATACCAATCGCAGCCGCATGGCCGAGGCGTATCTTAAGTCAAAGAAATTACCGGGTATTTCGGCGTCGTCAAGCGGTATTAATGCAGATAAAGATCGTAATGGCTCTTTATCAAAATATGCCGAATATATTCTTGCAGAGGAAGGAATTGGGCAATTTGCTTCCCGGCATTGGGTACAGACTACAAAGGCAATTGTCGCCAAAGCTGACGTTGTCGTATTTATGAAAAAAATACACTGCAACTACGTTTTAAAAAAGCTTGGGTATACGCCGCCTCGTTACGAGGTATGGAATATCGAAGATGTAGCGAGCGATTTTTGGCATTGGCTTATTCCCTTGCGTAAGAAGAAAATAATAAAAGACACCAAGATTTTTTATGAAATTACCGATCATGTCGATGCGCTTTTAAAAAAACTGAAAAAAGTATGAAATTCCAAACCGGCTCGGAAAAAGAAACAAGAGATATCGCCGCGCGGATCGCTAAGACGCTTAAAGGAGGAGAGACTCTTGGCTTAATAGGCGACTTAGGCGCCGGCAAAACCGCCTTTGTAAAAGGAGTGGCCAAAGCCCTGGGCATTACGAAAACAATCGTCAGCCCGACTTTTGTTGTAATGAAAGTATATCCAATTCGCGCGGGTACAATAAAAAAATTTGTTCACGTCGACGCTTATCGTTTAAATAATGCAGAATCTTTAATCGCAATTGGTTTACATGATTATATTGCTGCTAGCGATACTGTTGTTGTTATTGAATGGGCGGATCAGGTAAAAGAAATTTTACCCAAAAAAAGTAAGTTGATTTATTTCAAGCACCTTGGCGAGAATCAACGCCGTATTAAGGCCTAATTATTCTATACGTATGAAAGAAGTATACAACCCGGGATATGATTCAGTTTTGGGCTTTGAAAAAGCAGCTCAATGGGCACGCGAGGGTTTAAGAAAATATTCTATTCTTGAAGATGACAAAGATTTTATAAATCTGTACGGTGATGTGTCAATAAAAAAAGACATGGCGTTTGTTGAAAGGCGCGAACAGCGCTTTAGAAAAGAAGCAACGCCCGGTCTTGAGGCAAAATACAAGGCAGCCCATATATTAGAATATATAATTTTTGAACAAAGTGAATTAAGCGAATGGTTTGGATCACAAGCGCATACAATAAAAACATCGCGGCTAGATGATATCGCAAACGGAGTAGATATGGTCATTGAGTTTCAAGATCCCGAGGACTATAAGGATCGGTCTTTTGACCGACTAGGATTAGCGGTTGATATATCTTTTGGCGTTGATTTAAGTGGGAAATTCCATCGCATTAAAGAAGAAATTGACAACGGCACTTTAAGCGAGGTTAAGTATTTTAAATCAGAGAGATCCCCTGCTCAAAAATTAGAACATTTACCTCGTATAGTAATTGGATGTTCGGGGGCTACCATTGATGAGTTGGTAAAATTATGGACTACGGGCGATAAAGTTCGACTTGGCAATCATCCGCTCCAAGTGCAGCTCTTACATGAAATACAAATACAGCTAGAGGTTTTTGAAGACTATGCGCTCTATGTTGCCAAGAATGAGGAGATGGCCAACATTTATAAGGGGTTAAGGGGAATAGTGGACCCGCTCTTAGCTGAAAAAAGAAAGGCATTGGGTCCTAATGCAAGGAATTTATATGATAGCGGGTTTGAACGTATCCAAGATGGTTTGATTCCTATGCAGACTCAAGCTAATGTTGCTAAGCCTCATATCTCACCAGAAGAACGAAGCCGGCAGATTCGAGAAAAGTTTAAATATTTACAGAAAAAAGACGCAGCTTAGTTTTTTGTATTTAAAGTTTTCCAGCTAATAAGAATCACTCCTATACAAATTAAAGCATCAGCTAGATTAAAGACCGTAAAGAAGGGAACGGAAATATAGTCGATAACATAGCCATAGACAAAACGGTCAAAGAGGTTGCTTGATGCTCCGGCAACTATAAGGAATAGCATGGACGCTTCAATGAAGTGTTTTTTTTGTAATGAATAAAAAAGAAATCCGATAAGAAGTATAAAAATTGGCAGAATTAAATACAATGGATTTAAAAAAGTGGTGATTGAAAAACTAATATCGTAGTTTTTGGAAAAAACTAGTGCAAGATATTTAAAAATGAATACCGGTTTATCATTCCAATAGTGCAGTGATAGATTTTTAAAAAGGCGATCTAAGGTAAGAACAAACACGGTCCCAATAAGGACCGTGTTTGGTAAAGCATAAAAATGCTTTTTAAACATATTACATTTGCTGAAGGCGGGTTTTGCAGGCAACACAGGAACTAGAGAAGGGGCGAATGAGCAAACGCTTTTCTTCAATTTCGTTGCCGCAGTATTTACAAATACCGTACGTGCCGTCTTCAATACTTTTTAAAGCAGAATCGATATCGGCTTTAGTTTTCTCTAGAACTTTATCGGTTTCTAGGTTGGTTGTGTACTGTTCAACTTCTTGAGCGTTCTCATCGCTTTCATCGCCATAGTTTGGCATTTGCAAATGATGTGCTTCGGCTTCCTGACCAACGCTTGTTAATTCATTGGATAATTCGGCCTGTTGACGGAGCAAGTCAGCCTTTATTTGTGCGAGGGTAGATTGATTCATATAGCTATATCCTATAATAAAGAAGGTGTTTTGGCAATCCTAGTGCCAGCCCTTGTTTGATAGCCCTTGAGAGGCCGCTTCGACTTGTGCTTCTTGCTTTGATGAGCCTCGGCCGATGGCAATAAGATCTTCTTCGAGGTATAATCCGACTTCAAATATTTTATTATGATCCGGTCCCGATTCAGAAATTACTTTATAATGAGGAGTGATTCCAGTGATTTCTTGAGCTTTTTCTTGGAAACGGGATTTGGGATCAAGATATAGGCGATTTTTAAGAATATGATCAAAGTGAGAGAGAACAAAACGATGAACAAATGTTTTGGCAATTTCAATTCCGCCATCAAGATAGAGGGCACCAATAAGGGCTTCCATTGCATTAGCTAGTATATAATGCCGAGCCTTAGAATTTGAATCTTTTTCTTCCCCGCGGGAAAGGTATAGATTTTCTTCTAGGGCAAGTTCGTGAGCAATTTGCGCGAGCATTTTTGCATTAACAAGACTGGCGCGCCAATCTGTTAAATCGCCTTCCGGCGTATCGGGAAAGGCGTGGTAAAGATGCTCTGTTACTATTATTTCTAGAACGGCATCTCCTAAAAATTCTAGCCGTTCGTTATGTCCGAGCGTAAATTCAGGATGTTCATTAATATACGAGCGATGAACCATCGCCTGTTTAAGAAAATCCGGATTTTTAAATTCATGGCCAATAGTGGCCTTGAGTTTCGTAAAGTCTTTATTCACACAAGAAAGTGTCATTCCGGCGAAAGCGAGAATCTAGTACGGGATTCTTGATTTTGCAGGAAGGGCAATAAGATAAATTAATTAAGCAGCGGCTTCAACCACTGGATTAGCCGCTTCGGCAGCAGCTTTTTGTTCATTCTCTTTATCAACTTCTTTTTGAGGCATTTCTTTCATAATTGCTCCTAAAACACCGTTAACAAATTTTCCTGATGAATCGCCGCCAAAAGCTTTGGCGATTTCAATAGCCTCGTTGATTGCAACTTTGGCGGGTATTTTTTCATCAAATACTAATTCGTAAATACCAAGGCGCAATACATTGCGGTCAACAATAGTAATTTGATCGAGCGGCCACTCGGTTGCGTATTTAACAATGTAGGCGTTGATATCAGTAATGTGTTCGATGACGCCTTTAACTAAGGCTTCAACAAAACCGTGGTCATCAAAATTAGGAGCAAACTGTTCAAAATTTTGCTTGATGATTTCATCTATATCCTTACTTTCTCGTTCGTTGAAGTCCCAGGCAAACAATGTTTGCATGGCGATAGTACGGGATAAATGTCTATTTGCCATAAAAAGGTAAAAGTCATCCCGCTTAGAGCGGGATGGGCTTACTTATTTCTTTGCTTTTGGAGCCTTAACTTTAACAGCTTCAACAAAACGATAGGTACCGCAATTTGCGCAAGCGCGATGCGGTTGGACGGCTTTTCCACATTTAGAGCAGACATTAAGAGTTTTTGGCTTAAGCGCATGGTGCGAGCGGCGATTATTGGTCGCGCTCTTGGTGCGCTTTTTCATTTGAACCATACAGGTAAATTTCCAATTTCAAATTTCAAATTTTCAAATAATGCCTTTTGCAAAACATTGTTTTGAAATTTAAAATTTGAAATTTATAATTAATAAATATACTATATTATAAACAAATTTTTTAATATTAGTCAAGATTTAAGGCCTTTTTTGTGCTGTTTGTGCTATACTGAGAATATATGGAAGAAAAAACATCAGCTTTCCCGAAGGGCTTTTTGTGGGGAGCAGCTACCTCGTCTTACCAAGTTGAAGGGGGCAACACTAATGATTGGAGTGAATGGGAAAAATCACCCAAGCGCCTGGCTTTCTTAAAAAGCAAGGATTTTAAGCCTGAAGATTTTCAATCCGGTAAGGCAGCTAATTCCTGGGAGCATTTTGAGGAAGATATTGCTTGTTTAAAACAAATTAATGCAACCGCCTATCGTTTTTCTATTGAATGGTCGCGCGTAGAGCCACAGGAAGGAGTATTTAATGAAGAGGCTATTAATAAGTATCATCATTTCATTAAGCGTTTGCGTGAAGAAAATATTGAGCCTTTTGTGACTCTGTGGCATTGGCCTTTGCCATTGTGGTTGCGGGACAAGGGCGGCTGGAAAGATAAGCGCATTATTCCCTTTTTTATAAGGTACGCTGAAAAAATTGTTTCTTCATGTCCTGAAGTAACTTTTTGGTCAACGCTCAATGAACCGGAAGTGTATGCTTCGCACGGCTATTTAGTCGGAGATTGGTTGCCTCAAAAACATAATCCCTTTACGTATTTGCGCGTTTACCATAATTTAATACATGCTCATCGCGCCGTTTATTCAGTAATAAAAAAAATAAATACACACGCTCAAATAGGGATTGCTTCGCATCATATTTATTTTGAAGCCGCCCCGGGTTTTTTTAACAAAATGCTGGCGGCAGTGCCGCATTGGTGGTGGAATCGTTATTTCCTAAACCGTTGTTATGGTTGTTATGATTTTATTGGTATAAATTATTACCATCACATTTTGGTAAAATACGGATTTTTTAAGAATTATGAGCAGCAGAAATCTGATATGGGTTGGGGGCTGTGCCCTAAGGGCTTGTACTCTGCTGCTAAAGATCTTTCACGGTACGGTAAGCCCATGTATGTTACGGAGCATGGCATAGCCGATGCTCAGGATACACAAAGAGAGTGGTATATTCAAGAAAGCCTACGGTTTTTGCAGCAGGCGATTAGCGAAGGTGCTGATGTCCGCGGATATACGCATTGGTCTTTGTTGGATAATTTTGAATGGGCTTTCGGATACACCCACAAGTTCGGCCTTTTTGCCGTTGATCGTGAAAGCAGCAAGAGAGTTCCTCGCCCCAGCGCCCGTATGTATGGCGAAATAGCCAAAAATAATTGTCTCTAGTATGTACCTTATTATCGCCATCGCATCTTATTTATTAAATGCAGGAGTATACGTTGCCGATAAGTTTTTGCTTTCAAAAAAAGTCCACTCCTCTATTGTCTACGCCTTTTATGTTGGAATTTGGAGCATAGGAAATTTTGTTTTGTTGTTCATCGATCCTTTTATCCCTAATTGGACTCAATTCGCTTACGATATTTCGGCCGGATTATTATTTCTATTCACACTTGTATTTTGGTATAAGGCGCTTCATCAGAGCGAAGCGACCCGCGTCGTTCCTATTGTAGGCGCTCTTACGCCGGTATTTTCTTTTTTGTTTTCATTTGTATTCCTGGGGGCAACGCTGTCGCTGCGTGAAGGAGTCGCCTTTATTGTGTTAATAGCCGGCGGTCTGCTTATTTCCATAAAAAGGACACGAGCCCATATGATAGGCGAGGTAGTTGAGCGCTTTAAAACAATTTGGGGAAATGCTCTTGGGGGTATTAATGCTGAGTTGAGACCGACTCGGCGGCTTCTCATAAATTCAATTATTTCCGCAGCTTGTTTTGCCGCCTACTATGTATTCATAAAATATATTTATTCGCATGCCGGCCAGCCATTTATAGGCGCCTTTGTGTGGTCCCGTTTAGGTAGTTTTATCGGAGTGTTGGCAATTTTATTGATTCCAAAATGGAGACGCTTAATTCGTGATTCTAAGACGACCGAGAATAGAACTCCGGGACAACTCATTTTTTTCTTAGCCGTTCGCTTGGCCGCAGCCATAGCTTTTATCATGCTTAATTGGGCGGTAAGCTTAAGCAGTAATGTTGCTTTAATTAATGCCCTCCAGGGTACGCAGTACGCTTTTCTTCTCTTTATTGTCGTTGTTCTCTCTAGGAAATATCCGAAAATTATCGCTGAAGAAATTGGCAGCGGCGTAATGATGCAAAAATTGATAGGCATTGTAATGATTGGTCTCGGTCTGTATCTTCTTGTTTTGTAATCAATAGATTCATATTGTATGGCAGTTATTTTAATAGCAACTTTTTTTATTTTTTTTGCTTTTCTTTCTTGGAAGAAAATAGATAGTGCGTTGTTCGTGTTAGCAGCGTTATTACCAGCTTATCTTATACGGTTTAATGTTATTATTCCGCTCACCCTGCTCGAGGGAATGATTTTGATACTATTCGCGTCGTGGTTCATACAAAATCGAAACTGGGAATTCAAACAGTGGCGCTTGCGTATTAAAAATGAAAAACCATTAGATAACAAGCCTTACCCATTTCGATGGCCTTTGATAGCTTGGCTATTTGCTTCTTTAATTGCCGTGGGCGTTGCTGGTTGGGGAATTCCCTCCTTTGGAATTTGGCGGGCTTACTTTTTTGAACCAGTTTTATTATATATAGTTGTCGTAAATGTTTGCAGCAGCCGAGAAAAAATAATTCGTTTGCTGTGGGCTTTTGCCTTTTCGGCTTTCTGCGTTTCAATTTTTGCTGGCATTCAATATATAACCGGTCATTTCATTCCTAATGATTTTTGGGCAGCTAGCTCAAGCCGTCGCGCTACATCATTTTTCCCCTATCCGAATGCAGTGGGGTTGTATCTTGCGCCAATCATTCTTTTGTTGGCCGGAGTTTTTGGTTATATAGTTGCTCAGGCAAAGGTACTTGCTAATTATCGCTGGCAGTTAGCCGGGTTGGGCATTGTTATTATATTGTCTTTAGGGGCAATTGTAGCTGCGCGCTCTGAAGGAGCATTATTTGGCACCGCAGCCGCGGTCCTTATATTTGGAATCTTTGCACCAAAAAAAATTCGTGTTGTTAGCGTCGCTGCAATTATTATCGGAGCGGTTGTAATTTTTTCTTTTACCCCCCTACGAACATATGTTCATGATCGCTTAAGCCTTGAGAATTTTTCCGGACAAGTTCGTCGCGTTCAGTGGCACGAAACATGGAAGATGCTAAAGGACGGACGCTTGATAAGCGGCGCCGGGTTGAATAACTATCAAGCGAGCGTTAAGCCTTTTCATCAAGAAGGGTTGTTTGTGAAAAATAATGATCCTGATTTTCAGCGCAAGGTAATGTTTAATGCCGAGTATCGTAAAAAAGTATGGCAACCATTAGAAATATATTTGTATCCGCATAATATAATTTTAAATTTTTGGAGCGAGGTTGGATTATTTGGATTAATAACATTTTTTTGGATT
>CALMNI010000119.1 GCA_937868555.1 uncultured bacterium
CCGAAAGCGGTTTTTTTGTGGATATTGATCTCTCAGTGGGAGAGTGGCCTGTCCGTAAGGCTGGCCGCCAGCCTAGATTCTGGTGTTCAAACTCTCCCTCCCCTCCGCTTGAACACGGAGGATAAAGACTTAAATCTAGGAGCATTATCATGTCAGACCATGGCTACCGCGATTTTATCGCATCGAAATTTCAATCAATCCCCGCATGTGGATTTCCTGTATCAGCCCTCCCAGAGTCGCTTTTCGACTTCCAGCGCGCTATCGTTGCATGGGCGGTAGGGCGCGGCAAAGCAGCCATATTCGCTGATACTGGACTAGGTAAGACCGCTATGCAAATCGCGTGGGCCGATCAAGTTTGCCGGCACACGGGCGGTCAAGTTTTAATCCTTGCGCCGCTTTGTGTCGCACAACAAACCGTTCGCGAAGCGAGCCGCATGGGGGTAGATGGTGTGCGATACGTAAGAACAAAAGCCCTGACTATCGGCACGCGCATTGTTGTCGCTAACTACGAAATGATGGGGCATCTGGACGGGATCGATTGGGCGGGCATCATCCTTGATGAATCTAGCATCTTAAAATCATTCACTGGGAAGATTCGAAACGATCTGATTCAAACGTTTTCTCACACTCCCTATAGACTTTCATGCACTGCAACACCGTCTCCAAACGATTATATGGAGCTAGGGAGTCAATCAGAATTTATTGGCGCAATGAGCCGGGTCGAGATGCTGGCGCAGTTCTTCACCCATGACGGCGGCGATACGTCGAAATGGCGGCTAAAGGGACACGGGAAAACTCGATTTTGGGAATGGCTCGCGTCATGGGCGGTTTATATTCGTTCTCCATCTGATATTGGATTCGACGGATCGAGATATATCCTGCCGCCACTGCGAATGCACCAATTGACGGTAGGGTCTTCGTTTATTCCAGAGGGGGAACTGTTTACTGTTGTCGCACAAACATTAAGCGATAGAAGGGCGGCGAAACGTTCGAGCCTAGATGATAGGGTAAAGAAAACAGCCGATATTGTGAATGGAAATTTAGACTACTGGATCGTTTGGTGCCATCTAAACGATGAGTCTGAAGCTTTGGTGCGGGCCATCCCAGATTCTATAGAAGTGACCGGATCGTTGCCGCAAGAAGAAAAAGAATCTCGTATTTTAGCCTTCGCTAGAGGCGAAACCCGCGTGATTGTGAGCAAGCCATCTATCATGGGGTGGGGCCTCAACCTCCAGCATTGCTCAAAAATGTGCTTTGTCGGGATGGATGATTCCTACGAATCCTATTATCAGGCAATTCGTAGATGTTATCGATTCGGGCAAACCAAGCCGGTTGACGTATATTTTGTTGTTAGCGAAGGAGAGGGCGCTATCCAGAAAAATCTGGAGAGAAAATCATGTCAAGCAAAAGAAATGGGCGATGCAATGGCAAATCACATGAGAGATTTTTCTATACGCAATGTTATGGGATTGGCAAGGGATTCTGATAGCTACACAAGGGAAGTATATGAAAAAAACGGATTTACCTTGCATCTCGGCGATTGCATTGAGGTGACTTCAGAAATGGAGCCTAACTCGATAGGCTATACGGTATTTTCCCCGCCTTTTGCCAGTTTGTATACCTATTCTAATTCTCCTAGGGATATGGGAAATTGTGGCGATCACGCTGATTTCTACAGTCATTTTAAGTTCCTGGTTGGCGAGTTATTGCGAGTCACGATGCCGGGGCGGTTACTTAGTTTCCACTGCATGAACCTACCGTCTACAATATCGCGGGATGGAGTGATTGGCATCCATGATTTTCGTGGAGAACTTATTAGGATTTTCGTGGACGCGGGATGGATATATCATTCTGAGGTTGTTATATGGAAAGACCCAGTAACCGCTATGCAAAGAACAAAAGCGATAGGGCTTCTTTATAAGCAGCTAAAAAAAGACTCTTGCATGAGCCGGCAAGGCATCCCCGATTATCTAGTGACCATGAGAAAGCCAGGAGAAAATCTAACCAGAGTAACGAAGAACGAATCAGATTTCCCGGTTTCGGTTTGGCAGCGATACGCAAGCCCAGTCTGGATGGATATTAACCCATCAAAAACATTACAATTCAGGTCTGCTAGAGAAACCGACGATGAACGCCATATTTGCCCTCTCCAGCTTGATGTTATTGAACGGGCAATAGAACTATGGAGTAACCCAGGGGATTTGGTCTTTAGTCCGTTTGCCGGGATTGGCAGTGAAGGATATGTGGCTCTACAGATGGGGAGGCGATTTGTTGGGGCCGAACTCAAACGGAGTTATTTCGATGTTGCTGTAAAAAACCTGAACTCTGCTAAACGAGAGCAGGGGGGGCTTTTCTCTACAGAAGGGAATGACGCATGACCACTACATCCATGATTTTCCTATGGTCGTGGTTCCGCAACCATCCATTCGCTACCTTTCAGGAATTTTCCGACGCCTTCGAGCGATGTAAGAAAATCATTGAGCGCAACAGCCCATCGTGCGATG
>CALMNI010000120.1 GCA_937868555.1 uncultured bacterium
TGACGAATACGCCCATGCTATGAGAGAACAGGAGTTATTCCTTGATCTAGTTGGCTGCCTGGATGCTAACGTATGATATCCATCAATCTGTCTGAGAGGTCAACTTGGCGCGGGGCGGCGATGGCTGCGGCGGGCGCTGGTGGCCTATATCTGATCATCCCTGAGATTGTAGCGATTAGCCAAGCCGCGTCGTCGGCGCAGCTAGAGTTTTCACTCGCGAAAGTTACGGCGCTCGCTAGTGCTGTTGGCCTTGCGGGGCAGACTGCGAGCGGGCTGATTGGCGTAATGTTTAGCGATAATGTTGACAATAAGGTTGCCAATGGCAAAGCTTAAATCACTGCTTGATACTCTACACGAAAGCCTTTACACATCGACTGCTGACGAAATTAAGAAGGCTTGCTCGTTGATTATCGATGTTCAAGGAATGGACAGCGACGCCCGCGACTGCATCCGAGCATCATATCGTAGCGGGCCGCTTGAAGATGGGGATGTCCCAAGCAAAATTGCTCGCGATAAGCTGGTGGAGGGCGGGTATATGGCAAAGGTTGTTGTGAATGGCGAGGATGGGTATAACGCTTGTACTCACAAGGGGGCATGGGCTTATCGATTGCTGGAGGCGGGCGCGTGATGCTTGATTGGCTTTGGCAAGTCATCGCTGTTGTTGCTGGACTAGCGGCCGGATACTTCGGTATCCGGGCATCTGGGCTACAGCACAAGATTGATCGCGATAAAGCCGATCGCGCGGCGTCATCCGCAAAACAAGAATCCGATGCTATTGCTAGACTATCTGCTGTCCGCAGCAAATATCAATCGCAAGGCCCGATTGATGTTGCGAAACGTAACGACTTCGAGAAGCCATGATGACGCCTGCTGACTTGACCTACATCAGCCTGCTTAGGGCGATTAAGTCCGAAGGCAATCTTAGACCAAGCAGAAATCATCCTGTTCAGTCCTATTTCGGGCTTCCGGTCGTTGAGTTCTATTCAGTCCCGTTAGTTACAGTTAGAAAGACATCATGGAAGCTTGCGATCCGTGAAATGGAATGGTTTTTGTCTGGCGACCCACAGTGCCCTAGCGAACTAGCCGAATGGTGGGGCGGCCAGCTAAGCCCTTACGGATGCTATTACGCAGGATATGGAACCCAGTTTAGGGATTTCAACGAGCATTTCGATCAAGTAGGCGAGCTGGTTGATTCTATAAAAGATCATCCATTTTCAAGAAGGCTGATTCTGACCGCATGGAACCCGGCAGACATGGCCATGATAACCAAATTAAACGGAAACGAGAAAACCCCTACCACCTGCCACACTACCCTCGCCCAGTTCTGCGTTTGTAACAACAAGCTATCGATGAAGAGCTATCAGCGCAGTGCGGATATGCTGCTGGGAGTTCCTCATAACTGGGTTCAGT
>CALMNI010000121.1 GCA_937868555.1 uncultured bacterium
TTAAATCACAAATATAAATTAATATAAAATAAAAAACCCGGAGAGCTTTTGCTAACCGGGTTTTATTATTGGCAAATATTATTCCCCTACATCAATGCCTAGATAATAAGAAAGAATGGAAGCTGCCATTAAATCATAGGGCTCTCTCTTTGAATATGTTGCGCGCGCATCACTATCTACAGCAGTATCCACTTCAAAAATTCTTGGCTTAATCATAAAAAGAATTGCATCATCACGAAGTTTTTGCATATGCTCTACCGTAATAGGCTTATATTCTTTAAGGATTAATTCTTCTTTTTCTTTGGAAAATTTATCTGCGGGAATAATTCCTTTTTGTAATCCGCGCGTTAGAATAAGCGCATCAACATCCCCAATAAAATTATCGAGCTTATCATAACGAAGACTCTTGAGGCCATTAGACATCGCCTGTTCCTCAACTTCTTTAGGCAATGGGAAATGCCCAAGATCGTCAATAACTAATTCCATATTAAAGAATCCGAAAATCGGCACCATTGCTTTAGTAACGCGATTGATTTCCGGGGTACCGTAAATTCCAATTTTAAGGTTATCCAAAGGTCGTTTAAGATAATAAAGAATCTCTAAAAGAATCCAAGGACAACTTAAGGTATGCTCACGAGAACCGCTTCCTCCATTTAGAATAGGCACATACGAATTAGCGGCAGCGCGCTCTGCAGAATCGTCATCTTGATGCCGCAATACGATAATATCAGAAAAACAGCTATACTCCCGAATTGTATCTTCAAATGACTCGCCTTTAGCTAACGATAATGATTCTTCACCCGTAACACCAAGCCATCCCCCGCCCATGCGCATCATCCCCATTTGAAAAGCGTTCATCGTCCGCGTTGAAGGTTGAAAAAAAAGCGTAGCAACAATCTTACCGCGCGCTAAGTCGGGGGAAATACCATGCTTAGAAAAATAATTGAAACGACGAATCATTTCTTCGCAATCGCTTTTAGTAATATCAGTCGATTGTATCATGTGCTTAACTGTCATATATTGATATTATGATGTTAGTTGATTATCAAAATAATTCATGACAAAACTAGAATGCGTGGCCGCCAACTCAGTCAGCACCTCGGTGTCTATCTGGAAATTAGGAGTATGATGGGGCCCCTTTTTGATCCTCTTTTCTGTATTAGCTGCGCCAATCATCATAAAAATCCCATCAATCTGCTTATCCCTAAATTTTTCTAGATAAAAAGCAAAATCCTCTCCCCCTTTAAAAATCTCACCCTTGATAGTAGCGTTTGCAACAGTCTGTTTTATCGTTTGTTCTGCTAGCTTCACTAAATTAGCATCGCGATGCACACCCGGCCTGTAGCCATGACGTCTATTAATTTCAACGTCAATCGTGCCTTTACGGTCTTTCAAATGTTTCTCAACCTCTTGCTTAACGACTGCATTAATTTCTTCATAAATCTCATTAGACATTTTCTTATACTCAGGCGATGTTATGCGAACAACCCAGGTAGCCGTACTTTCCGAGCGAACGATATTATAGCCGCCAACGGAAAAATCCGTACCCGTCGAAGCAATAAGGGCACCGCCCTCTTCAACCTTAGACCGCTCCTTAAAAAGCTTTCCTAACTCAACGGTTATGGCCGCATCGACTTCTTTTATATTAGGAATCTCATAAGCGTTCATAACATGTCCGCCATCAGCTTTCAAAACAATATCAAGTTCGCCTGAACTTCCCCACTGCATTCCTTCCTTTAAATTAATCTCTCCCCTTTCTAAATCAGTATAGACATGCAATCCGAAAACTGCTCCGGCATTCTCTCGTAGTCTCTTTTCTTCAAGGAAACGTACCATTTGAATAGCCCCGCTTTCTTTTTGATAAGCCTTTTCTTCGCTAGGCTGAAAAAGCAAAATTACATCACCTTTTAAGCGTCCAGCATCAGCCCGTTCTTTTAAGATTTTGGCCGCCCCCATCAATCCAGCCGTATGGGCATCATGCCCGCAAGCATGCGAAACACCAGGATTTTTAGAGGGATACGGATTATTTGGATTTTCTTGAATAGGCAAAGCATCCATATCGGCGCGCAAGAGAACTGATTTGCCTTCGCCACTGCCTCGAATAATAGCGACAATACCAGTTCCGCCACCCGGACTTTTCTTGCCCTGTCTATCATATTCAACACCGATATTAGTACCAACGATTTCTATATCCAAACTTTTAAGATAGGCTTCTACTTTTTTGGCCGTTTCAAATTCCTCGCCACCCAATTCCGGATGTTGATGAAAATCTATATAATTCTCTTTCATCTCAGGAAATAATTCCTTAGCGCGCTCAAGGCAGAAACGAACATCTTCAGACATTTCTTTTTCCTGCTCTATTCTCCCTAAATTTTTTTCATTAAGCATATTTTAAAATTATTCTTATCCAATTTTTACTAAACCT
>CALMNI010000122.1 GCA_937868555.1 uncultured bacterium
GAGCAAACCTTTGTTGGTAAAATACCAGCAAAGATGAAAAGTAGCTCGCTTGAATCCGTCAGTAATGGCGGATCTAGATAGATAACCGCCGTCCAGTTAAATAACTGGATACAGAATCCGGCTTATCGTGTGCCGGGTGTTTACTTCTTGATAAGGAATATGAAAAAATCTGATTTATTTTTTTCAGTGTTACTTTTGCCGCTAGATTTTCTAATGGTTGTCTTGGCGGGTTTGTCGGCATATTATTTGCGTTTTTCGGATGTGTCGACAGTTATTCGACCGGTAATTTTTAATTTGCCGGTGGGGGAATATGTGACGATCTTATTCGGCATAGCAGCCGTGTGGCTCGTCATTTTTAGTTTTAGCGGCTTATATAATTTACGAGAGATAGGCAGCCTTAAAAGCGAGATGAAAAAAGTAGTGCTCGGATGTTCTTTAGGATTAGTAGCAGTAGTCATATTCATATTTTTTTATCGTGAATTATTTTCTTCACGCTTCATTGTTTTAGCAGGCTGGGTTTTTGCTATGCTCTATGTCGGAATTGGACGCATAGTTATTACGGCGGTACGGCGTCTTCTTTTTAGGCATAACATCGGCGTCCATACCTTGGCCGTTGTTGGCTCTAGTCAAACAGCCGACAGATTAGTTAGCGAATTTGCGCGGCGCGCGGGCCTGGGATTTGTTGTTGTTAAGCGGTTAGCTGATTTTAGCCCCGAGTCTGCAAAAGAACTTGAAGATTTCATTGCTGTAAAGAAAATTGATGAAATTCTCCAGGCCGATCCTAATCTGTCAAAGAGTGATCGTCTGCGCCTTTATGATTTTGCTGACGAACATCATCTTATTTTTAAATATGCCGCCGATTTATTGGAAACAAAGGTGTTGCGGGTAGAGGTTGACGAATTTGCCGGCGTTCCTATTGTCGAGGTTAAAAAAACCCCGCTTGATGGTTGGGGAAGAATTGCCAAGCGTTGCGCCGATATTATTGGTTCTTTGATTTTGATTATTATTACGAGCCCCATAATGCTTTTGATCGCTATTGCTATTAAGCTCGATTCCCGAGGGCCAGTTTTTTTCTCGCGCCGAGATGATGATTCTCCAGTGTTTCGAATTGGCCAAGGGGGTACAAAGTTTCGTTATTTGAAATTTCGTTCGATGATAGATCGCGTTGACGGCCTTCGATACACAGAATTAGCTGATCGTAATATGCGCAGCGACGGTCCCATGGTTAAAATAAAAGACGATCCTCGCGTTACGCGAGTAGGGCGATTTATCCGGCGTTTTAGCCTTGATGAGCTGCCGGAATTCTTTTTAGTTCTTGTTGGTTCAATGAGTCTCGTAGGCCCACGCCCTCATCTACCAGAGGAGGTAGCAAAGTATGAAAGTCGGCATAAAAAGGTGTTATCAATCAAGCCTGGTATTACTGGCTTTGCTCAAGTTTCGGGTCGCAGTGATTTAACCTTTGAAGATGAAGTCCGCCTTGATATTTATTATATTGAAAATTGGTCCCTGGTTTCTGATCTGATTATTATGTTGAAAACTCCTTGGGCGATGGTACGTCCCCGACAAAGCGAATAAAAATATACATATATTATGAGAGTTGCTTTAATCCATGATCATCTTGCGCAGGCCGGAGGAGCCGAAAAAGTGCTTGAAGTGCTATGCGAACTTTTTCCTAATGCGCCTATTTATACCTTGTTGTATGATCCTAAGAATGTAGATAGACATTTCAAGGGACGCCACATAGAATCTTCCATTATCCAAAGATTGCCCGGCGGCATACGGCATTACCAATGGTATATGCCAATAATGCCGATGGCGGTAGAATTTTTTGATTTATCAGACTATGACATTGTTTTTTCAAACGCCAGCGCCTTTGCCAAGGGGGTAATTACGGGTACTAATACCCTTCATATCTGCTATTGCCATACGCCAACTCGTTATTTGTGGGATTATACGCATCAATATATAAATGAATTGCCTTACAATAAGTATTTTAAAAAAATAATTTCTTTAGTGCTTAATTATGTCCGCCTCTGGGACAGGCA
>CALMNI010000123.1 GCA_937868555.1 uncultured bacterium
TCATAAACTAAAATATAATTTAAAAGTGAAACATATAAAAAAAGTTACTCCTTGGGTACTATTATTTTTTTGTTTTGTTTTCTGCGTTAAAAATAGTAAGGCGCAGATAGAGAATAAAAAATATATAGAGCCTTTTGCTCCGGAAATCTACCAACATTGGGATCCTAAAACTACCACAATAATAAATTCTTTTTCGGGAAAGGAAAAAATGCCGCTTGCTTTGAAAGCAGAAGTTGAAATCAAAATGTTATTTGCAATGGTTGCTTCTTCATATTTTAATGAAAAAAAATATGAATCTCTGCCTGCGCAACTTTCTAATTTGTATAACAAGATTAGCAAAAAACTTGAGTTTCTGTCTTCTCCATCAGATCTTCTTAGATATCGCCAAAGTTCTGAATACATTTCGGATCTTATTGAAGGATATTATTTTTCTATTTGGGGCGGTTCGGTGGACACAGCGTTTAGTGTAAAGCTTAATAATATCTTGAATCATTTTATTCTTGTGGGATATTTTGATAGAAATTCTGTAGTAGAAAAATCATTGCAAGAAAAAATGCGCATGGTAGCCGGGAAAATTAATAACCTTGACGAACTTGAAGAAGAAGCACGCAAAAATTACTCGGATAAAAGATATGCGGCAATTTGGAAAATGCATAAAAAGCACGGAAATCCAAGAATTGATTTTTCAAGCGGTTTTTATCAGGCGCATAACTATAGTTCCCAGTCAAACACTGTATATTTCGCTCCCTTGTTTAGCTGTATTTGTTCGAGAATTGGTTCATACGGCGATAATGTAAATGACTATTTTTTGGCCTGGAAAGCGGAACTGGCACACGCTGAGCAGTTTAAGCGTTATCCGGCAAATATTATGGATGCCCGAAAGGAAGCTGAGGAGAAATATAGGAAGATATACGGACTTGAGAATAAAGATTTTTACCACATAGAAATAACTATTGAAGGATACTTAACTATTGAGTATGAAGCCCATCATAAAATTCAATTGGAGTTGGATAAAGAATATAATGATTTAATATCGTAAAAAATAAAGTTAGTTTATTAAAGCCCGACAGGTAGCAGCGTCGGGTTTTTTAATTGTCACATAAGCTACTGGAAGAAATACCTAAAATGTTTTATACTATGGGTATATGAAATTTGTCATTGCCAACTGGAAAATGAATCTTTCGGTTGAAGCCAGTATTGCTTTAGCTAAAAATTATGCTAAGCAATTTAAGAAAACAACCGCTGAAATCGTCGTCTGTCCTTCATTTACGAGCCTGCCTTTTATTGCCAAAATGCTTGAAGAAACCCCTCTGGCCGTTGGCGCGCAAAATATGTTTTGGGAAAAGACGGGCGCTTTTACCGGTGAAATTTCGCCTAATGATTTAGTGGAATTGGGCGCCGCCTATGTAATCATCGGGCATAGCGAACGCCGCGAGCATCTTGGTGAAGAAGATTGGATGATTAATAGAAAATTGCGGGCCGCTTTGGAAGCTAAGCCCCTTTGTCCGGTTTTATGCATAGGCGAAGGCGCCGAGGATAGAGATAATGATCAGCGCGAAGAAGTATTGTCGCGGCAATTAGGCGAAGCTTTATCTGGTATAGAACTTAAGGCCGGGCAAAATATTATTGTTGCCTATGAGCCGGTGTGGGCCATTGGTTCCGGAATGACTCCGGAACTTGATGACATTGATTATGTGCTTGATATGATACGAGTTTTCTTGCGTCGAGCTTTTGGCGATACGGCCGACGCGGCCTGCGCGGTTTTGTACGGCGGCAGTGTTAACAGCGAAACAGCCAAAAAAATTGCCGCTTTACCTTCTTGTGATGGCTTACTCGTTGGCGGAGCAAGCTTGCAGGCTAAAGAATTTTATCGCGTTGCCGCGACGGTAGTTGAATAATTATATGAATACAAAAATATCTCTCTCAGTTCCTTTGGATGTTCCAGCCGCAAAAAAGTCGACCTATCTTCGCAACCTAGCTTTGATAACAAAAAATACCGGCCGTTTGTTTTTGTTTGCCGGCGATCAGCGGGTTGAACATTTGAATGATGATTTTTACGGCGAAGATATTCCTGAAGACGATGCTGCGCCCGAACATCTGTTTAATATTGCAGCTTCTTCGCGCATAGGCGTTTTTGCTTCGCAGCTTGGGAGCATTGCCCGTTTTGGCGCTGCTCATCGCCGTGTCCCGTATTTAGTAAAATTAAATGCCAAGTCTAATTTAGTTACTGATAATGAGCAAGATCCTATTAGCTTGGCTTGGCATGATGTTCGCCAAGTCGTTGAATTCGCTCGTATTTCAAAATTGACAATTCCGGCCGTTGGTTATACTGTCTATGTCGGCAGCACCTTTGAAAGCGCCATGCTGCGCGAAGCCGCGCAAATTGTCTGGCAGGCTCATCAGCAAGGCTTAGTTGTCGTTTTGTGGATTTATCCGCGCGGCAAAGCGGTAACTGATAAATATAATGCTCATACCATTGCCGGCGCTATTAATGTCGGCTGTGCGCTCGGGGCTGATTTTATAAAAGTGAATAGGCCAATTCCCGAAGATGCTGACGGTCTTAAAGAAATTATGGCCGCGGCTCGCGGATCGCGCGTCTTATTTGCCGGCGGCGAAAGCGTCAGCCCAAGAGAATTGCTCGGCAATATTTATCGCGATATTAACGCGCTTGGCTTAAGCGGAGCGGCTTTGGGTAGAAATATTCATGAGCGTGCTTTACCAGAAGCGGTCGCACTCTGTAATGCCGTGGCGTCGGTTGTCTATGATGGGCAATCAGCGGCTGTTGCTGCTAAACCTCTCCAATTCTAATCTCTTACTTGCATGTCCTATACTATTGCTTGGATTTTATTTTTAATCGGCCTTGGCGGCGCGTTGATTATTATTGGCCGTCGAGCGAGCATTCTTGCGAACATTGATGTTGACGAGATTCAAGCTGAAAAAAATGCCCAGCTCAAACAGCAAATTATTGCGAATCAATTGCGCCGCCGTTTCGGACGCGCGGGCTTATTTTTTGCTAAATTATTAAAGCCTTTTTCTAAATTTTTACGTAATAGTTTTGACTGGTTGTATGACAAGTTAAATGCCTGGCAGCGTTCGCAAGTTAATCGCGAAGCGGCTTTGGGCCAAGAAATTGATAAACGTATTGACGTCTTGTTGTATGAAGCGGAAGAGTTAGTAAAAGAAGAACGCCTTGAAGCAGCTGAAAAAAAGTATATTGAAATTATAGGTCTTGATCCGAAAAACTTTAGAGCTTTTAAAGATCTAGGTGAAGTTTATTTTTTGAAGGAGAATTTAACCGAGGCGCGGCAAACCCTAGAGCATGCCTTGCGTTTGCGTCGATTAGTTTCCAAAGCTGAGGGAGGCGTAGATACCCCCGGCAAAGACCCAGAATTGGCTCAGGCGCATTATATTTTGGCGCAGGTGCATGAAGAGGCAGGAGATTTAACAAAAGCGGTTGTGCAGCTTAAACGAGCCTTGCGCATAGAGCAAAATAGCCCTCGTTACCTTGACAAATTGATTGAAGTTAGTATACTAAAGAAAGATAAAATTGGAGCTTTGGATGCCTTAGGGCGCCTTGAAAATGCCAATCCGGAGAATCAGAAATTGGCTGCTTTTAAGGAAAGAATAAACCTCTTATAGAGCCTGGCTCTATAGAT
>CALMNI010000124.1 GCA_937868555.1 uncultured bacterium
TACGGTCATATTATATTATTCTTAGATCCAAATTTTGATTCTTTAGAAAAAGAAATACAGGATCTTGCAAAATCCAAGCAGCTGCTGATTTTAAGCAACATTGATGAAAATATCGATTTTGAAAATTTAGGAGTAACGGAGCATCTGGATGCCGCTAATTTTTCTCAAGATATGGAAGCGATGAAAAAAATAATACTGGATTTCGCTTCTAAATAATTTAGATACAATAAACCCGCTGGTAATAATACAGCGGGTTTACTTTTATTTAAAAAATAAGCGACCAAATCAAAGCGATAGCAGCGATGCTCATAATAGCCGTAATCGTCCAACCAAGAATATTAGAACTTTTAGAATTACTATACTCCCCCATTATCTTTTTATTATTACCAATCAATAAAATAAGTACCATTAAAGGCGGGGCACAAATTCCATTCAAAATTGCTGTATAATAAAGCATTTGGAATGGTTTAATAGGAGTGAAGTTAACAAGTACTCCTAATAATGTCGCTAAAATAATAACAATATAAAATGCGTGCGCCTGACTAAACTTTTTGCTTAGACTGGCTTTCCAATTAAAAGTTTCCGCTAACGCGTACGAAGCTGAGCCGGCCAAGATAGGCACTGCCAATAAACCAGTACCAATAATACCGGCAGCAAACAACAAGAACGCTAAATCACCAGCGAATGGGCGGAGGGCGCTGGCAGCCTGATCAGCGGTTTCAATAGAATGAATACCGTTCGCTCCTAAAGTTGAGGCAACAGTAACAATAATAAAGAACATGACAAGGTTGGAGAACAGCATTCCAATAACTGTATCAATGCGCATGCCGCGAATGTCACGCCTGTTAATGTTTGGCTTGCCCTTGCCCATAGCTTTTAATTTATGTTCCGCAACCTCTTCTTCTACTTCTTCATCAGCTTGCCAAAAGAATAGATAGGGCGAAATAGTTGTACCAAGCAAAGCAACAATATTCAATAAATACGCTTTGGAAAACTGGATAGAAGGAACGAAAGTGGCCCAAGCAATCGCAGCCCAATCTTGTTTAATAACAAATACAGTGGCGACGTAAGCGAAAAGAGATAATGTTAAATATTTTAAAAACTTAGCGTAGATTCGATATGGTACAAATACTTCAAGTAAAACCGTAATTAACGTTATACCTAGAAGCCACACAATAAATGGAATACCCCACAATAATTGGCCGGCCGCCGCCATAGCGCCAAGGTCGGCGCCTATGTTAATGGTGTTAGCAATAAATAACAACGAAACCGCTCCATACAACAATGGCCGAGCATAGTGTTTTTTTATTACCAGCGCTAATCCTTTTCCGGTGACCATGCCAATACGACCACACATCTCTTGAATAAAAGCCATGAAGGGAAATGAAAAAAGCGCTACCCATAGTTGGCCGTACCCAAACTGCGCTCCGGTCTGCGAATAAGTCGCGATCCCCGAAGGATCATCATCCGATGCACCAGTAATAAATCCAGGGCCGATTTTTTTTAGCCATTCTTTAATTTTTTTCATGTTTACAGTATAACAGATTCTTTAAATAAAAAAACAATCTCCCCTCCCCATCGAAGATGGGGAGGGGCAGGGGGAGAGGTGAATCACTTCTTATTATCACAATAGATAGTAATTGCATCGCGCATAAATACGGCCAGGCCCGGAGCAAATTTTTCATAATATGCCGAAAAGCGCGCATCATCAACATACATTTGTCCAAGATTACGAAACATTTCTAACGAGCAATCATAGAAAAAATTTATTCCCTCATGGCTTTTCGCAATCAATACCTGGACATCGGGATGAGCTGGACCTTTTGACATTGCATCGGCAATGGCCTGCGCGTGCGCCTTGCCATCAACTTTTATTTTTTCCATTTCGGCTTTAGTCATTTTTTTTACGCGCTGAGCGCTTTGCTTATACGCTTCGCTGTTGCCCCAGCGCTGTTTTACTTCTGCTTGATAGTGTTTGACGTCCTCGTCCTTAAAAGCGTCATACAACTCCGCTGGAGTGGATTTAGTTTTATCAGCCATATGTTTAATGGTTTTAGTAATAGTAGAAATTAATTTTTCTAAACGAACCTTTTTCATCCCAAGCAAGCGGCGTTGATCTTTTAAAGCCGCTATTTGGTTAAAATGAGGCATACCCATAATACGCATTATTTCTTCAAGGGGAAATTCAAGTTCACGAAAGAATAAAATTTGCTGCAACCTCAGCAGTTCTACCTCTCCGTATTAGCGGTAGCCGTTGGATCTACGACGGGAGGTCTCGAGCAAACCGATTTGGTCATAATACCGCAGGGTTCGGGGACTGATATGAGCTAGCTCAGCTAATTGATGGATAGTATACATACAACTCAGTATAAACTATGACGTAACGTCAATGTCAAGAGATTAAAAATTTTTACTTTTTATAAACAACTCCCCTCCCCATCGAAGATGGGGAGGGGTTGGGGGTGGGGTGA
>CALMNI010000125.1 GCA_937868555.1 uncultured bacterium
AAAACAAGATAAATATATGAAAAAAATCTACCTTGTTTTCTACGTTTTGCTTTTTAGCGTTTTCGTATCAAGTACTCCAGTTCCTGCGGTTCTAGCCGCTTGCCCGGGTGACCCTAATTGCCCTGACCTTACGACAAAGACAACTACTCCGCAAACTAGCTCCGGGAGTGTCAGTCTTGAAAACCCCCTAGGCGAGAAGACGACTGTTGAAGAGATTATCGGGCGCGTCATTAGCGCCGCCTTAGGGGTTGTTGGTTCATTGGCCTTGCTCATGTTCATTTACGGAGGATTTACGTGGATGATGGCCGGCGGCAATACTGAAGCCGTTACTAAAGGGCGCAACATTTTAATGTGGGCAGCTATTGGTTTAGTTGTTATCTTTACTTCATATACTCTTGTCCGCTTCGTTATCACCTCCCTTGCCCCCTAAGAGGGTCCGCAAGCTCAATCCCAGTAATTCTCTAGGCTCTTGATTTATCCGGAACTTTTAGTTATCATACAACAATGCTCGCAGGCGTTTTCTTTTGTTTGCGCGGGCAATGGTTTATATATAATGCACTGTTAGCTCAGTTGGTAGAGCAGCTCCCTTTTAAGGAGATGGTCCCGGGTTCGAATCCCGGACGGTGCACAAATAAAAAAATCCCTTTTGCAGACGCAAAGGGGATTTTTGGTAAGAAAATTTTTTGGTTTTTAAATAGTGTTGTTTTTACTTTTTAGAAAATGATGTACAGCCCATATTCCTGTTACGAATAAAATAAGCAGTTTTACTATGGTAACAATGGGAGCGGGGTCATAGTTAGCAGGGGCAAAGAAAATGTAGGCAACAGCATTGCCTGCGCCAAGCCAAAAATGTATTACTTTGATGCTATTATGAACTTTTTGCGGATGTTCTTTATTGAATTCCGAACGATAGAGGGAATAGATGGCTAGGCATCCAAACAATAGAGCGATTGGGCCTAAACCTAAGGCTAACCCTATAATCTTCCATTGTACCCAGCAAAAAGCGCACGGGATGAGGCTGCAAATTAATAAAAAAATGTAAACAGATAAATTAGTGCTACTAGTGCTAATTCTCGCGAACAAGTTATCGAGAAAGTTTTTTCCCACTGCATTATTTTGCAGTACTAAGTACGTGGATTTGTTTTCCATGGATTTTTTGTTTGTGGTTGAGTTATTTAAAATTTCTTTGAAATGAACGAAATAACATCCTAGCGAATTTAGAGGTATTTGTCAAGAAAAAATTAAAATGAGCTAGGAGTTGATTCCTTTAAGATTTTCCGCTACTATAAGACGGTAGCACTAGAACATATTCGCCGCCTTAGCTTCCTCCTTCGCTTCGGAGGACGCGGCAGCTGGTTCATTATTTTATACGCCGCCTTAGCTCAGCTGGTAGAGCAACGGTTTTGTAA
>CALMNI010000126.1 GCA_937868555.1 uncultured bacterium
TGGAGAAAAAAAAATTGATACCGAGGCTCTTTCCCTCAAGCGCTTGCTTGGCTACTACGAAAACTATTGGCAGGATTCCGGATATGAAAATCGAAAACAAGCTGATGCCTATAAAGCTCTTGGCAAAAAGATGCTATCGGCCTTTCAAACAGGCACCCAAGGCGATACATCAACTATCGTTTTCCTTGAAAAAAAATTCACTCTCCCCCTTGGATCATATATGCTCGCCGGAACCATAGACCGCGTTGACAGGTTTGAAGACGGAACCTATGAAATCATCGATTATAAAACGGGAGAACCCAAGAAAAAATTAGACTTTAAGGCAAAGCGACAATTATTGCTTTATCAAGCTGCCCTTGAAAGCTTATTTGAAATGCCGGTTAGCCGCCTTACCTTCTATTATTTAAAAAATAATGAGCGGCTGTCGTTTACTGCAAAAAAGGGCGAGCTCGATAAAGTCAAAAATGAAATGCTTGAATTAATCAAAGGCATTGAAAAAGGAGATTTCTCAGCGCGTCCCGGCAATGACTGCAAATATTGTCAGCACGGCCCAGTGGCGCTACAATAAGCATATGACCCTCCGCGCCTACCTCATGATAATGACAATCGCAACGCTTATTTTTTGGCTCGCCTTCGGGCTAGTGATTATTAGCGTTGATCCAAGCTCCGGCTGGCTAGGGCTGGGCCTATTTTACATACTGCTCCTGTTTGCTCTAACCGGTACCGGGGCTATTGTCGGATTCATTATCCGTTTTCTTGCCCTTAAACAAGAATTAGTCGCCCGATCAGTCGTCGTTGCTTTCCGGCAAGCATTACTCATGGGGGTTCTCATAACTGTTATGCTGTTTCTTTTTTCACAAAAACTTTTTAGCTGGCTGAACCTCGGCCTCCTCATCTTAGCCCTTTCTGCTTTAGAATTTTTCCTCTTAAGCTACGAAAGCGAACGCCTTAATGGTGCTGATAGTGAAGAATAACCCTATGTCATTTTTTACAAAATTATTTTCTAAAAAAAATAAAACCACGAAATTTCCCGGAGTAATAGTGGCTCGCATAATTTCCATTGATCAACATCCCAATGCCGACAGGCTACGCATTGCAACGCTTGATACCGGGTCGGAAAAAATTAGCGTTGTCTGCGGTGCTCCTAATATTGAAGTGGGACAATACGTTCCTTTAGCAACGCTAGGAACTACTTTGCCGGGTGGCGCGGTTATCACGAAAGCAAACTTGCGAGGAATTGAATCCTCGGGCATGCTGTGCGCGGGCGATGAACTTGGTATCAACAACGACCATAGCGGCATTTTGCTGCTCAAAGAAGCGCGCCTTGGCGATTCTATCGACGATTATATCTAATAAAAACTATGAATATTATTTCAAGTTCTCAAGACATTTTCTTTCTCGTTCTCGCTTTTTGTATTTTGTGGTTTACTATTTTTTTGACATGGCTTATGTACTATGTCATTAGCGCAGTCCGACAAATACATCAAACAATCGCCCGGGTAAAAAGCAAATTAGATGCTGTTGACGAGCTTATTTCTTTCGTAAAAGACAAAGTAAGCAATGGAGCATCCTACTTAACTTTTATTGTTTCTGGCGTAGGCAAATTAGTTGAGCTGCTATCAACTAAAGAAAAAAGTCCTAAAAAATCAAAACGCTAAGGTATTTCTTGATTGACCCAAGAAGCCTTATATGGTATGATATTGCGCGAGGAGGCATTATAAAATACCCGTATTAGCACGCCAATAAAGCGGTTAGCAGTTAGTCTTTTGCTGGCCGTTCTCAAATTTGTTATCTACGCAAAGAGGTTTTTGACCGCTTTTTTTGTTAAAGCGGTATTTGCCCCCGTGGCCTGGCTAGCCGGGTTGCTGTTCACTGGGATTATAGTGCCTATTTACCAGCTCTACGCCCGTCTCGTACGCGGTCTCTCTTCGTCAACCGAAGCAAGCCGGGGTTTGAATGACGTTCTTGCCGGCCGCTATACGCTGCCTGCACTCTTGCTTATTGTTGCTGGCTGCCTTGTATATTACAACGTAACACAAAAACCATCAGCCGTTTCCCCCGATGATCTTATAGGTAAAATTCCTTTAGCCCGATTAGTAAGTGATAACACCGGGGACTTTGATCAATCAATTGAAGAATTTCCTAATTTAGATATTGCCCGCTGGATTCGTCCGCATCAGCGCCCAAGCGCCTTGCTAGAAGCTCCTATTAGCCTTTACACCAAAGAGAGTCCTACCGATAACGAAGAGGGGCCTGCGACTCCCGGCAAACCAACTATAGCGCGTACATCACCCATTGATTATACCGTCCAAAGCGGCGATACCCTCAGCGGCATTGCCCGCCGATTTGGAGTCAGCGTTAACACGATTATTTGGGAAAATGATCTTTCCGGCAACGCCCTCATTAAACCCGGAGATACCTTAACTATCTTGCCCGCAAGCGGAGTTGCGCATACAGTAACCAGTGGCCAAACATTGGGACAAATTGCTAACCTCTACGGTGTTGACACACAAAAAATAATGGCAGCGAACGGGTTGAGTAATCCAAATCAACTTCGTATTGGGGCAAAACTTGTTATTCCTGGCGGTAATAAAATTATTGCCCAAGCTCCTAAAACGACTACGGCAAAAATTAATCAAAGCCTCAATGCCATTAAAAAACTTATTAAACCGGGACCTTCTATTGTCGTGCCCTCCGGCACTCGCATGGTATGGCCTACAAGCGGTCATAACATTACCCAATACTACTCATGGCGCCATACCGGTGTTGATATAGCCAATCGCATTGGAACGCCAATTTATGCGGCTGACGATGGAACAGTTACAGCAGCCAGCTGGAATAATGGAGGCTATGGCAACCAAATTATAATTACTCATGCCGGCGGTAAACAAACCCGCTATGCTCACTTATCAGCGTATGGAGTAAACGTTGGCCAAAAGGTCAAAAAAGGACAATACATAGCGGCCATGGGCTCAACCGGGCGCTCGACCGGTCCTCACTTGCACTTTGAAGTAATGATTAGCGGCCAACGCTATAACCCCTTGAACTATGTTCGATAATCATATATACTATTTCCTATGTCCTTCTTTGTCGGCTTAATCATGCTTGTTCTTGGATCAGTAGTAACCATCAAGTCTGAGAAAGTCTTAGAAATGTTTGGACGCAGCGAATTCTTTGAAGATAAGCTGGCTACGGCTGGCGGTTCCCGTCTCGGCTATAAGCTAACCGGCTTGGTCATTGCTTTTCTAGGCATCCTAACAATGACCGGACTTATAGGCGGTTTTTTGGAATTTGTCTTATCGCCAATTTTAAAGTATAGTAGAATGCAGTAATTTTGGGCCAGTAGCTCATCTGGTAGAGCATCTGCTTTGCAAGCAGAGGGTGGCAGGTTCGAGTCCTGTCTGGTCCACCAAACGTATTTTTCTTCCATCAAACTGCTTATTTATCTCGTAGATAAGCCCCGATTGTGCGGTTCCAAATAAAGAATTCTTATCATAGGTAATTCCTTCGAGTAAAATAGTTTTTGGAACCGCTTTTTGTCTTCGATTTTTAATTTATCCCAAGACAACGGTCCCAACATCAGCTTTATTAATTCTATTTTCCGGAAGACTAAAATGAATGCCTGCTATTTTTTATCGACGTCAGCAATTAGTGTTCTCCCAAAATCAAGACTTAACTTTTTAAAAAATTATGCAAGAAAGCTACTATTTTCGAATAGACGAAAGACAGAACGCTTTTGATTCCCTTCAAAAAACCGCAGAGTTTTTAGGGAAAGTAAAAGACGATGAATTTTACTGGAAATGGACTATGATCGCTTTGCATAATGCTTTGTATGGCAGTATGGTTTTAGCTTTACAGGCAACTAATCCTCCAGCAACAGTCAAGGATGAAAAAAAGTCCGAACAAATTAGAAAAAGAAAAAAGAAAGACCCTACTTTAGAAATAGATGATGATTATCTTATTGGTTTTTATGATGCATACAAAAGAATTCAACAGCCAGATCCTATGAATCAAAATTTAGGAAGTAAATTTGCCTGTATTATACCTGAATGGGAAGAATATAGTAAAAAGCCAGAATATAAAAATAGAATCTCTTTCTTCTCTCCTGATCTAAATACGAGTATTACCCATCTTAATAATTATATCCGCAATCAATTCCTCCACTATTACCCTGTATCTATTTCTTACGGAAAAGGAGGATTCGTTGAAATCATTGCTCAAATAGTTCCACTAATTAGATTCTTATTATTGGAATGTGGAAATGTCAGAATTGATAGCGATGAGGAAGGAAAGAGCATTGCTAATAATCTTAATATTATTGATGATTTAATAAGAGACATTGGGCATACGTACAAAAACTAATATTATTGCTATAATAGATAAATTTGGATTAAGTCTCTAATTTCCGCCAATTGCTAGATCTTCTATAATTTGGTTCCAATGAGGACCTATATGGTCCACATCTTTTCAAAAACAGCCTAATTAAGGCTGTTTTTTGTAATATTGACAAAATTATATAAATATGTTAATATGTAATGTTTATTGTTCTTTGAGGTAACATTGAAGCGTTTGTGGATTCCTTGAGCTTCTACCGGGAATTCAAGGAATTCAAAAATAAAAAAAAAAAAAAAAAC
>CALMNI010000127.1 GCA_937868555.1 uncultured bacterium
AAGAATCGGAAGTTCTCGCTGAGATTAAGGCGATTAGAGCCGAGATGAGATTGCTTAGGAAGTTGATCGCTAAGGCCATTCAACCGTCAGAATTCGATTATGAGGAGATCAGCAATGACTGATTTAGTCAAGTTCCAGCCAGCCACCATCCCCTATCAAGAGATGGAGAAGATGGCGACGGTTATCGCAAACAGCGGGCTGTTCGGGGTAAAGAATCCGGTGCAGGCGCTCGCTTTGATGCTCGTAGCTGCGTCTGAGGGACTTCACCCCGCAACGGCGGCTCGGGATTATCATGTTATCCAGGGCCGGCCAGCACTCAAAGCAGATGCCATGCTCGCCAAGTTTCAAGCGGCTGGCGGGAAAGTCGAATGGCATGAGTATGGCGCCACGTCCTGCAAAGCGACATTCTACCACCCGCAAGGTGGCAAGGTGACGATTGAATGGACGGTCGATATGGCTAAATCAGCCGGGTTGACTGGCAAGGAGGTTTGGAAGCAATACCCCCGTGCCATGCTGCGCGCTCGTGTAATTTCTGAAGGAATCCGCACTGTCTACCCCGCCGTGCTGTGCGGGATGTACGCGCCGGAAGAAGTGCGGGATATGGTTGACGTGGAAGGGGCGGCGGAAGTTGCTCCTGATTATCCACAGCAATCCACACAGCCTGAGCCTCAATACGATTTTGAAGCGGCTGAAGCCACGATTAATAGCTTCGATGATGATGGGCTTCTCGCGCAATGGCTCGCTCAAGAACGCATCAAAAATGGATGGAAGAAGGCAGAGCATCCGCACTACGTCGCTGTCAAGTCGGTTTGCGCGGAACGGGCTGCTGTTATTCGCGATGCTAGGAAGTCGGCAGAGCAATCAAATGCTGGCGAAGATACGCAAGTTAACTGAAGATTCAGGAGAAAGCAATCATGCTGTTATTGGTTTTTGAATTAGCTTGCCATGGAATAGACTTTTATGTGATGGATAATGACCATCCTCAAGCAGAGAATGCAAGAGAATCTAATGGCATGGTACTCAACGAGGACGACATTGATCCAGATCATCCCATATTCGAGCTATACGATTGGCTTGATACTGATGAGGCAAAAGCTATGCGCGTAAAAACCCCGTATAAGGGGTGCATCACCGAAGTTTGTCATTTCGGGGTCTTATTATAACAAACGCAACGCCCAAGGATGTGCGCAAACAGGAGAACACCATGGCAACACTGCATGAGATGTCGAAAGAATACGCAATTCTATACGAGCTGGCATCCGATCCTGATG
>CALMNI010000128.1 GCA_937868555.1 uncultured bacterium
CTCACGCTATAACTACCGCTGTATGATATTTTACACTTGACAGGTGTACAAAAGTATACTATTACGGTAAGTATGTTATACAAATGGATACAGAAAGTTATCGCTAAACAGGTTGAAAACTACTTATCCAGGTTGCCGGAAGCGACGCTCGTCGCCGTGGCATCGAAAGTCATTAGCGCCCAGGGCTTGACGGAAGGCGTTTACCGTCAGTTAGTTGAAACTGCCAAGGGTGACAAATCCGTAACAATTTATTTCCCGGATGGGGCTTTCGCGACGATATCTAACCGCGCGCCCATGGTGACAGGTGGGCCCGGATGGTAAAGCCAATCGAGGGCAAAAGCCTTAAATGGACTGACGAAGAAAAAGCCCAGGTTGTCTCCCTGGTTGGGCGTCTCTATTCCTATAACAGCCAGCGCGAAGCCAAGTTTAACCGCAATCTAAATCGCTATTACAACTCAGGCCGCAACGTGGGCGACGCCTCCGCTACCATCTGGAATCCTGGATATCAGTCTGTAGGCTTCAACCGCATTTTTTACGACGACGCGAGCGTACAGACCCGGCTCAATGTAATTAAGTCGGCTATTGATACAGTTGCTTCTAAGCTCGCCCAGGCCCGCGTGAGGCCGTTTTTTGACGCGGTAAAGGGCGATTATCAGACGATAAAGGCTGCGCGGTCGGCGCAAATCTTCTTTGACCAATTCTTTGACTCGCAGAAAATCTATGAACGAGCCCCGGAAACCGCGCGCAGCTCGATGCTATTTGACGGCGGCCACTTTTGGATTGATGAAGAGAACATGTCCATTGCGCCGCTTGCCCATTGGGAACTGTATATCAATCCCTATGAGGTAAACGCGGTTGGCTTCCGAAACGCGACCGTCGGCATGGTCAGGCGGCAAAATTACCCAATTTCAGCGGTAAAAATGCAGTTTCCCGATAATGCGGTACTTGCCAAATATAGTAACGTGGCCCGCGATGCCGTGTGCGAGTTTGTGATATTTTACGACCTCGCGGATGGTAAAAAGTGGTATATCTGCAATAAAGACATTATTTTCTGCAAAGCAATCGACTATAAACGGCTTCCGGTTACAAATGTATGGTGGAGTAAGCCGGTTCTGGGATGGTCTACAACATGTCTCGCCGATGATCTCTATACCATCCAGGTAACTATCGACGAAATCCAGCTACGCATGGACCAGGCCGTCAAGCAGTCGCCTTTTAACACGGTTTTTGTCCCAGTCGGCTCCGATGTAAAAGGGACAATGCTATCGAATGAGGCGGGACAAATTGTCACGTACAATGAGTCAGGTGGCGGCACGCCGGTTGTAGCGACCCCGGCCCCGATCTCCGATATGTATCGGCAACTGCTCGATAGTTATATTGCTAAGGCCTATGAACTTGCGGGAGTTTCGCAGTTATCAGCGCAGTCGAAAAAGCCTACCGGGACGACTTCCGGGATAGCGCTACAAACCCTGGAAGATGTCGAGTCTGAGCGCTTTGAGGTCATCGTCCAGGATTATATCCATCAATTCGTCGAGCTTGCGGAGCTTTGCGTCGAGGTTTTCCCCAAGGATGCCGATGTATTGCCGGAAACGATGGAATCGGCGCGCGTGAAATGGGGAGACATTAAGGGGCAAAAAGACCTTTTTCGCGTCCAGTTCTCCGCTGGCTCCGCGCTCTCGAAAGACCCGGCTACGAAAATCCAACAGATACAGCAACTCCAACAACTCGGCATCAACTTGCAACCGATACTTCCGCAATTGCTCGAAATCCCCGATCTCGAAACCGCGTATAGCGCGACAACGGCAAGCTATGACTACGTACAGAGCGTAATTCAGCGCGCAGCCGAAACGGGCAATATCGAGTACTTACCAATTGTCAACCTCGAAATGCTTTTTTCGGAGACGGTGCGTTGGATGCTCAGGCTTTCAGCCGACGAAGCGAATAAAAAATACATTATCAACTTGAATAAACTTTTGGAGCGTTGCCAGAAAGAACAGGCCGAGTTGCAAAACCCCGCGCCCGTCCCGCCGGTTCCTCCGACTCCCGATGTGACTATGGGCGGCGCTCCCGCGTTGCCTCCGTCAAATATACCGCCGGTGAATCCGGCTATAGGAGGTTGAAAAATTGATCGACGACCTTGAAGGCCGGATACAGCGTCTCGAAGACGCTATCGGTCAGATAGTCGGCGTGGTGCAGCAGCTTTGCTCGAAGATAGACGCGATGGACGATGAAATCGACCAGGTGCTCTCTGACAAAGTATACGGGCGACTCGACGGGCTTGAAAACGAGTTTGGGAGTTTCATCGGCGGGATGAACGACATTCTCGACGGTCGGAAGAAACGCGAGTATGCGGAATCCTTCCGGGGCGCGCACCCTGAGTTTGGTCAGTATGAGAACTTCGGGAAGTCCCTGGGGATCGATGTCTACGATACGGCGGCAAGTAATACTTTCGGCATGAACGACGAAGACAAGGAAAAAGCGATTGCCGACATGCTCGCCGAATTGTCGAGCAAATTCGACGCGGTTAAAAACGCGCTCGATACCCTGAATGCACACGAAGCGACGGAACCGCCTAGCCAGGAAGCTAGCGAAGGCGAGAAGACGGAAGGCGAGGCCCCGAAAGGCGGCATTGCAATCGAGGTCGCGACTGAGGCGAAGCCCAGCCCCGATATAATTAATGCAGCTCGTAGGTTTAGAGAGGCCCGAGCTAAAGAAAGGAGTTAGCAGAAAATGGCAGCTACCACGCCGGGATTTAGCTCGGCAAACGCGCTTGCGGTTCTCAAGGAATCGTATGCGGAAAAAGATGTCCAGAACCTTATCGAGCGCAATTCCCCCACGCTTGCTAAGATCAACAAGGTTCCCGGGTACGGTAAGTACTACGTCGTACCTATGATGTACTCGCGCGGCGGTGCCGTTGCGTGTGATTTTACCAAAATGACCGCGCTTGCCTCGACCACGGCCCAGAATAAGGCTATGCAGGTTACCTACGGGCAACTTTTCAGCGGGTTTACCATCAGCCCAAAAGAGCATCTTGCGTCGGACTCTGACCCCGGTGCGTTCGTGCAGCTTATTCGTGAATACTATTTCGCGAGTACTGAAGCGCTCCGCAAGACCATCGGCGCGGCTATTTTTGGTATGGGCTATGGAGAGTTTGCGCCGGTCAAGGCGGTGGACTCCTCGAACAAGCTCTATATTACTATTTCCAATGCGGGCGCGATAGGCCTCGACGTTGGTAGTAATGTAGTCTTCGCGACCGGCCCTAATCCCGATGGCGCGCTCCGCTCGGCTACCGCCTCGGTAGTTTCTAAGGTTGTAGACAACGGCGACGACACCAGTACCGTAACCTTTGCGAGCGCGTATGATGCATCGGTAGCGGTCGGCGACTGGGTAGAGCTTTACGGAACCCGCGACGGTTCCGGCAATCCGCTGCTTTTCGTCGGACTTCGCGGATGGCTCCCGATCATCGGGAATCGTACCGGCGCTACCTGGAATACCTACATCGGAACCGCGTTTTTCGGTGTCGATCGCTCTGTATACCCCTCGCGGCTTGCCGGTCAGTTCGTACTGCGCAATAACGGCGCAAACGAGAAGTATAGCGCGGCGATTATTCGCGGTGTTCGTGCTTCGCGGCGCGCGGGTGGCGTTCCCGATCTTATCGTCCTTAACGATGTTGATTTTGGTACCGTCATTCAGGAAATCAACGCCGTGCAGTCCCAGTGGCAGGCTATCAACGGGCCGAATGCTGGCGGGCAGCTCAAGGCAACCCAGGGTATTTCCTCGCTCATGTTTGCCTTCTCGAATACCTGGGTACAGTATGTGATCGATGATCCTTATTGCCCGGTTGGTATTGCGTATGTTCTCGAAACCGATTCCGTGGCGATGGCGATGCTCTCGAATAAGAAGCCCGTCGATGCGGGAAGCGCGATGCCGACGAACAACGAGGGAGGCGCTCCCAAGATTGCGGAGACCGACACCCCGCCCATGATCTACCAGTGGAACATTGACGACCTGCTCGCCTCTGCCCCCTCTGATACGACCGATGGACAGGGCGCGCGCATCACCACGCAGTTCTTCAGCGCGTTCTTCATTCGCAACCCGGCCCATTGCGCCGTCATTAAACTTGACGTAACGCTCGCGGCCTAGCAAACCGGCGGGGGCTTTCGGGCTCCCGCCCTTCTTTATCTTTCGTCCTGTTGAGGGGCTTATATGACAGTGTCCGATATTATAACGGCGGCTAAACAGTATACGCAGATTACCGGCTCGGCCTGGTTTAGCGATGCCGATGCTCTCCGCTCTATCAATCGCGCATACCGCGATGTCTACGAAAAAATCCTTGATTCAAATGATGAATACTTTATCAAAGAAGCAAGCGTGTTATCAACGGCGCTTTCCCCGGTGCGGGATTATATTTATGAGTACACGCTCCCCGATGATTGGTATCGTCTCAGGCGCTTTACCGCAATCATACCTACCGGCGAGCGTATCCTAGAGCGCGTTGATCCACAAGATATTTTTAGATATGAAGGCTATCGCTATTTCGGCGATAAGATGCGTATCTATTTTAGAGACAATTATAGTTCATTCAGGCTTGAGTATTACCCAACGCCTACGGAATACACGGGAATGTCGGATGATATCGTGTATCCTCCGCAACTTGAGCCGCTTATATTGGCTTATCGTATGGCTATTGATATCGTGAAGGCACAAAACGGCGACCCCGCGAAGCATACGGAAGAATACCTTGCGCTTTGGAACCGGTTCGACCACGCAACGCAGCGGCGCGACAACTTCAAATACCCAAGGGTAGCGAACGTGTACCGCTCAAGCTATCCAGGATGGTAAGCAATGCCCCAAGAAATTAAAACGCTAAACCTTAAATTACCGATCAATATCGATACGACGCCCGCCGATCTCATGGAATGGGACGCGCAAAGCCAGGTATTGGAGAACACCGGGATAGAGCGCGATGGCGGCGTGACCAATCTTTATACCCAGGTTGAGTCGAATAGCCAGTACGATCAAACGTACTATACAAAAAAAGGATCGCGCGTCCGCTTAATGAAAGACGCGATAAACAACACCTTTCGGATATATTCTAACACGGTAGACGTTGGAAAGTGTCCGCTATGGGGCGTTAAATCGCGGAAGGTAGTAACGATTGATGCAAATGATGTACTGGTAACTACAACCGGGACTCTTTTGGTTTTGCGTATTGCCTCTTCTCTCGCGACGATCGAAGAGGTCGATAGCGAAAACACCATATTGCAAGCGCGTTCATTCACGATACCGTCGGCGGTGTCTGACGGTTTCTTTGTCAGAAACAAGGCCCCCACGTATGCGAATGTTACTAGTATAGTCGGCGTATACGCAAGCGCTAACAGGCTTTACCATGAAATCATTACAGACGGCGGCGTGGTGTATGCGGCGACCGGGCAAGTAGGTTTTATAAATAGCGGTCAGGTGTTCGCGTATTACGAGCACGGCTGGATAGTGTGCGCGAACGATAAATCAGACGGGCGAACATTCCTTTTTAATTCAGCGGGCGCACAGCAAGGTTCCTACACAGAGGCTACAATGCTAGTGGCGAATTATACCGCGCTCACGAATACTGTCTCCTTTGTAGGGTATCGCAATGTTGTCACGCTTGGGACGAATCCCGGAACCTACGGAAAAACGTTCACCCCGCCCGCGAGCGACGGCGCGGCATGGACAATAACCGATAAAACGAACGGGCTCACGGCCCCGCAAAGTCTCGCCTTTACGTTTGGCGGTCAGGAAATAATATACAACGCGACTGGGCAAGCGGCTTTCTTTAATAACAATAATAGCGCCGATAGAACATGGACTATAAACCATTCAACGTGCTCAGAGATTTATGGTTGTCTTGACAGCGGGGCCGATGTTAGTTTCAAGGTGCATACGATTCTTGGCGATGCATCGTATATATCCGCATCGTTTAACGTTGACGGCATTGGTGTACCTATCACGGAAGTCGGCGAGCTAAACGCATTTTATTATCCTCAAATACTCAAGTGTTCCGATGGATGCTATAACGTCATCTATCGGCGCGGAAACGGTTCATTCTGTATAGTAAACCTTTCAAACGCGATCGATTACGACCGTATGCAGGAAATAGCGCCGGGTGTCGTAAAGATCAATACAACGTCGGCCCTTTGCGTGGTAGATTCTAATAAAAATGACCTCGAATACAGCGGAAACGCTTATAACGGTTTTGTGATCGTCGGATTTAGTACCGCAAGCCCAACGGCGCAAAAGGGTTTTGTTGCGCGGTATCGTGGCGACTGGGGCGGGTCGGTAGACACGAATTACAAAAGCACGGGGGCAGTAGTCGTCGGCGCTCCTAACTTAGTAGTTATCCCAGAAAGCGTATCGTATACGCCAAACAACGAAACGATAGACGTATATATTGGCCCCCCGCCTTCTTCGCTTGCATACTTCCGGTCAATCCGAGACGGTATCGCGCAATCAATAAAAGGTTCTCTAAACGGAACTATTTATGTTGACGACGCGATCATACCGCCTCCGATTGGCGCGGATTATTACAACCGCACAATTAAATTAATAGGCTCGACCGCGATCCGGGAGCAGGATTACGACGGCTATCAAAACTTAAATGAGGTCGTCGGACAGTTCGACAGCTTCACGCTTTTCGGGCAATTGTATTTGTATGATGGTGAATGGATTTATAGCACAACGCTTTCGGCTAACGTCCTTACCGCTAAAAACAAAGTAGCGAACGCGCTCGGCCTTCACCTGCTCACGGAAACGCCTAATATCGCGTATTTCTTGAGCGAGTTTGACAATTCGCTTTTTACGTTTGACGGCGGGCAAACCGTATCGAAGCAAAGCCGATTTACGCAGAAAGGAACTATCCGCAAAGTTGTTTTTAATTCGTATGAGAATACCCTCGGTATTTTCTTAGATGATTCTGTTATCTGGAATCGCGATGGGATAATGACAGAGAGCTTTCTCCCGATTGAATGGCCCTATGATGTACAGACAACCGCCGACGGTATCTGGATAACGCAAAACCGCTTTGCAATAAAATATCTCTATAACGCAGTAGCCACGAATATCGGCGGGGCGGTAGTCGTTATCGCGCTAGAGCTAGACGGCGGTACGTGGGGATCCGCGTATACTGACAGTTATGATGGTGGCGTATGGGGAACGAGCTACGCGGACACGGTAGACGGCGCGGCATGGGGCTCGGGTGGCGATGTTCCCGGCGTGGTAGACTCGCTCACCTGGAAATCGCAGTTTCTCGGGTACTCTGAAAAGACAAAGCAAAACGTTGACAGATATACGCTAAGGGTATATAAACAAGATAAAGAGCCGACAACGGCGACCATTGAATACCAGTGTTATTATGATGACGGAACGCATACCGAAACCGTCACACTACCGGTTGGCGATCCGGCGACAAGCCCCTATGATGCAAACGGATATGCGTTTGTAGAGTATGTACCGGCTGCAAAAAATGCTATAGCAAGCTCCATTAAAATAACGATCCCGGATAAAATTGTTTTGATTGATCTATTCGCGACGGTTACACCACAAGGCGAGACAATCGCAAAGAATCGAGGTTAAAGGATGGCATACGACCCCAAGAATAACAAAGGCTATATAAACGAGGCGGCTTACGATAAAGCGCTTGAAAAGGCCCAGGCGAAAGCAAACGAAACCGGAAAGACACAGCAACTGCTTAATGGTGACTATGTAAATCCGAAAAAAGAAGTTGAGAAAAAAGAGGCGGCCCCGGCGTCAACGTCGGCGATTGCGGCCCCTACAATTGCGGCCCCCACGTATGAAAAAACCGCTTATACGACGGTTAACCCTAACGTTGCGGCAAGCGCCGAGGCCCAGGCCGTGTCTAAAGGCGCGGCGGAACAGATGGCGGCATCGGATGCGTACACTCAAGCCATGCTAGGGACTTCAGGGGCCGATGCTTTACAGAAAGCCCAGGCGGCGGCGGCTCAGACGGCGCAACTGCAATCGGATGCGGCGGTACAGCAAGCGCTCAAGGCCGCGAAAACAGGCGGCGCAATGGGCGGGCAAGCGGCTTTGGCAGCGACCGGGCAAGCGGCGAACGCTTACAACCAGGCCCAGCAAGCGGCTCAACAGCAATACTTTAACCTTGCCAATCTTTCACAGTCTCAAGGGCAAAACATGGCGAATCGTCTTGCGCAAACGGCGAGCGATGCGCAGACGCGCTATCAAACGGCGGTCAATGAAGCCCTGCAAAAATACCAAACCGAAACCGGCGCGCAACAGTCGAAGTACTCGACCGATGTCGGCGCGCAGCAGCAGCAATACTCGACGCAGGTCGGAGCGGAAACGCAGCGGTACTCGACCGATGTCGGCGCGCAGACTGCAAAATATACAGCCGATGTCAGCGCGAAGACTGCCAAGCGCGGGCAAAACATCGGGCTTTTAGGCGGGGCGGTAGGGGCCATTGGCGGGGTTTCTGGCTTATTCTCCTCAGACCGCAATTTGAAAACCGATATCAAGAAAGACAGCCTATCCAAAGGACTTGAGGCGTTAAAGGGTTTTTCGTATCGGTACACTAAAGACGGCCCAGGATATGCGGGCGGGCGAAAAGAGGCGGGCGTGATGGCGCAAGATTTGGAAAAAACAAAACTTGCCCCCGCCGTCGTTGACACCCCGCAAGGAAAGATGATCGACACGCGGAGACTCTCGACCATGAATACCGCGATAAACGCAGAGCATGAAGGGAGGCTTAAAAAAATAGAGGCCCTGCTCGATGCTATGCGGAATGCTAAAAAATCGGAGGCTACGAAATGACGCCGGAACAGATAGCGCAAGAAAACGCACGAACGGGAAACACGATGGCGGCGATACGCGGGAACGCGCAGCGCATCGGGTCAAGTACAACTATTCCCGGTTCTCCAAAAGACGTTGAGGCATATGGGGCATACAGCCCGGAAACTAACGTATATGAACGCGATCCAAACCTGGCAAACAAAATAACCGAAAGCGATGTGCAAGACTACGCGCGAACGAAGTCGGCGTCTAAGGCTACCGGGATTTTACCGGGCGGTGACGAAACGCATCGGACGAGTTTAACCAATTATCAGGCGAATGCCTTTCCGAATGCTAATCAGGCGGGCCAGGGAGAAGACCCATCGGGGAAGAGCGCCGCCGACTCGGCTAAAGAAATCGCGAACGCCTCACCAACGCGCGTTGGTGAAGTTCTCGATAAGATCGCCGAGGAAGAGAAAAAAGGCGGGCCTAACTTTTGGGACGCTATCGAGGCGGCTGCGGCGGGATGGAATGGCAAGATCCCGCTTTATGTCCAGAAAGAAATACAGCGCAAGGACGCGGAGACGGCGGCACAACAGCAAGCGCGGGCAGAGCAAGCAGCGAAAGAGGAACAGGCGCAAGCCTACGAGCAGGAAAAGAGCTTGCAAGCGCAAAACCAGGCCTTCCAGGAAAACCAGGCGAAAAAGGAATCAGACTTGCGGTTACAGCTTGCTGGTTTAATGTCGGCGAATAAAGGGCCAATGAATACTATGGGGTCAAAAATGAACCTTGCCGATTTTGCCCCTGGGTTAGTGGGAGGCGGTAAGAAATGAGCGACTACGATACCACGGAAAACAACGGCCCCGACATTGCGGGGAATATCGGTGCTTTCAGTGAAGGAGCGTTAAACGACATTCTTTTCGGTCTCCCCGAATACGTAGCAAAAAAAATTGACCGAAAGAGCGTCGAGGATTATGTCAACAAATACAAAAAAGCTCACGATATCGGAAGCGCAGCCGGTACGGTTGGCTCTATGTTTATCCCGGTTCCGGGGCTTGGGTTGGTGAAAGCCGGTGCGGGCGCGGCAAAGGGCGCGAAGGCTATAAAAGCCGCCGAGGCAGTCACGGATATAGCCAAGGCCGGTGACGCAGCGAAGGACATCGGACGGCTATCGAAGATAGGGCAAACCGTTGCGGACGCCGCGAAGACAGGCGAGACGGTCGAGCGGGTCAAGCAAAAAATAGACTTAGGGAAACTCGCGGCCCAGGGCGCTATCGCGGGCGGTGCTGAGGCGGGTCTTCGCGGGTTTACGTCTGAGGAACAACCTTCCGATATCCTTCGCGATGTCCAAACCGGCGCGCTGTTTGGCGCGGGTGGTGGTGCGCTTGGCGGCGCGTTCGCGCGTAATACCCCGCGAATATCGGGAGAGCTTACTAAAGGCGCTGAAAAGGCATACTTGGGGACTACAGACTTAGGAAGGCGTCAAGCGTTGGCATACCTTAAGGACGTAGCAGGGCCCGGTGCTAAAGGAATGGGAAAGCTCAAAGTTGCCGATGACGCGAGAAAAGAGCTTGTACGTGTGGGCAAGGAAATCGGCGCGCACATTCCTGGGAAG
>CALMNI010000129.1 GCA_937868555.1 uncultured bacterium
AGTACAAAAAAATCGTGATTCGTTTTTATTTTTAAAGAAAGATAACTTTCTACAACTTCTTGTCCAAAACCATTAAATTCATTGATTAAATATATAAATCGAGAATAATCATTAAGAAACAAACTAAAAGCTACTTCGGTTATTTCTGAAAGTCGACTTTGAGAAAGATAAGCTATTGAATCACCGTCACCAGCAATTAATAGACAAATAGGATCGCTACGTTTAAGTGGATAGTACTCAAATAAATAAGTACCGACCCCAGCAGCCGCAAAAACACACTGCATCATATTATGCACCGGCGGAAAAAGAATGGCGTCATCCATTAATTCATAATATTTTTTTATAATTCCTGCGCTATTCATACTTTTAAGTTAAGATAATATTGTTATTACGCCGCTATCAGCATCAACTTCAACCATATCACCATCTTTGAGAATTTGAGTTAGGTGCTGGATGCCGATGACACACGGAATTTTTAGTTCTCGGGAGACAATAGCAGCATGGCACAATAAACCGCCAATCTCCGTCAGAATCGCTGAAGAAGCATGCATAATCGGCAAAAAATCCGGAGTGGTCATTGTTGTTACTAAAATATCACCTTCGGTAAACCGCCCCGCATCCTCCATTGTTAAAACCAATGTTGCTTTTCCGGTTACTTTTCCAGGGAAAGCCACTGTTCCCTTAAGCGTTGAAGTAGTATCAGGAATTTTTGGTATTAGATTATCCCACGCTGCTAATTCATCTTCGCTTGTTTTTATTTCCACTCCATTCTCCGTGCGCAACAAGAGCCAACGCTTGCCATATTGTTTAGGTGAACGCTTTTCCTCAAGTGCTGACTGAATTTCAAAATAAGGAACGCGCAATAATTCTTCATATGATAGAGAGAAAGCGGCTGCAATGCGGTCAAGCAAGGGTTTATGCTCATATGAAAATTTTGAAAAATATTCTGCTCCAAGCTGCTTGCAGAACCCCCATAAGGAAAACAAGTGCAAGAATTCTTGCTGCTCGAGCGGGATTTGAGTTGAAGGAGCATGATGAGCCGGCCGCAATACTCCTTCAATATCAGTCATACTCAGTCCCCTGATTTCAAAATTCACCGTTTTAATCCAAGCAAAGCGAGTGAGGATTTCAGAAAAATCTTCGCCCTTATTTTCTGCGTTTTCTACCGCATCATGAAAGTCCGAAAAAAGAGTTTTAATTTTTGGGATATGCTCACTGTAGGTAATCCCCTCTGCTGCCGTAAAACGCTCATTCCATATCAGCTGAGCAGCTTGCGCCATAAGAGCCCCCATGCCCCATATGGCTAAAATAGCACGGGCATTCGTAATGAAATGTTTGTACGAAGAAACAAGATCACTATGCTCTATATTTTCTTCAGCTAAAGTTTTAAGAAGCGAAGCCAAAGAATCGTTTAATGTTTTCCAAAAATTACTATCTTTAGTTTCAAGGAATTTTTTTAATTTCTGTACTTGGGCAAAATCAACCATCACCTTGCCCTCATTAATAACGGCAATAGCCGGCGGCTCCAATGTAATACCAAACAAATTAATTATTTCTTCATTCCACCAATCGGCCCACAATGAAGACGAAAAAGGCCCCTGCGGCCAATCCCCTAAAAATTTCCAATCTTGCTGCTCGCTCATACGCGCTCTACTAGAGTAACAACTCCCCTATCGGCGTCTACTTCGACTAAGTCGCCATCTTTAAATATTTTAGTTGCGCTTTTCGTGCCTATAATGCAGGGTTTTTTCATTTCCCGAGCAACAATAGCAGCATGGCAGGTTATACCGCCTTCATTAGTCACAAAGGCGGCTGCCTTTGTCATAGCGGCCACCATTTCCGGCCGCGTCATTGACGAAACCATGATATCACCCGTTTCCACTTTAGATATATCGGCGCTGCGCATAACAATTTTTACCCGTCCACTCACTTTCCCTTTTTGGGCAATGACCCCGTTTAAGAAATTGACGTCATCGTGAATATGGGCGAACGCTTGATATATCCCTTCAGCCTCCTCCCCCGATAACACATAGCGAGTATCTTGATCAGTAATTGCGAACACGCAGTGCCGGCGGCGTATAACTTCCTCTACGGAGACTCGTGATTCACCTTGCAGCAAAGCGCGCACTTCGCTATGTGAATAACAAATAAGCTCATCCATAGGAATATCGTATTCAAGGCTAAGACGCTGCAAAAATAGCTGATGATAATGGTTTGATTCTAAAACAAATTTTTTCCTAATATCTTGCATTTCGGCAAAAACCTCATTGAGCTTAACAAATAAGAGAAGCTTCTCAGAAGGCGGAAATGATTTAAATATATTTTGTTTATCTATGATGTGCTTCTCGGGCAGCCCCTCGAGATGGGAAATTTTTTCCTGAATCTCGGAAACGCTCATATCTTGATACTCATCTAGACGATTTTTAAAATGTTCAAGAGGCAAGACTTGTATATCAGAATAATTATTGCGAATCCAAAACCAAGCAGCTTGGTGTTGTGATAACGCATCCCTACACTGTTCCTCGGATGAACCACGCGCGCGGATTAAAGCAATACGCAATAAACCAAGCTCCTCCTCGGCGACAAAGGAAAGGTTTACGGGGGAAGTTAAAAGCGGGAATGAATGGTTAGCATCTTGCGAATAGTGCTGACACCAAGTCTCAATTTCCGTGCTTATCCATTTTTCCGGCTCAAGTCCAAAAGCTTCAGGAATAATGCCCATTGCATATTGATAAATATAGGCATCGCAAAATTTTATATAGGTCTCGGCATAATGTTCAAAAGGAGTGTTCGGAGCAAGAGCTTTAAAATTGAGAATTTCATGTTCAAAATTTTTAGTTGATTGACGCCAATCAGTATAATGGCGTTCAAGAAAATTATCATGTTCAACAAGATGCAAATATTGATCTCTAACTTCTTTTAATTTTGCCGACGTATAAAAAACGCACACTAAGTTATGGCGAATAAAGAAAAAAGTATACGGACCTATATACTCCCCCGTATACGCACCCCATTTCGCCCAGAGCAGCTGCACAAAATCCGGGTAATAAAAATCTGCCTGCGCCTCTTTACGGATAAAGGGCGGGTTAAGATCATATTTTTTTATGAGCTCTTGGGCTCTTTGTGTTAATTCCATATATTATCGTAGTACGGTAATTATACCTGTATCGGCATCAACTTCAATCATATCGCCGTCTTTAATTACTTTGGTGGCGTTTTTGGTCCCAATTATACAGGGTTTTTTCATTTCCCGGGCAATAATCGCAGCGTGACAGGTAATTCCCCCCTCGTCAGTAACAAAAGCAATCGCTTTTTTCATAGCTGTCACATACTCCGGCCTCGTCATTGAAGCGACTAAAATCTCTCCCTCCTTAAAATCTTCAATGCTTTCGAGCGATAAGCACACCCGAGCGATTCCCTGTACGCAACCTTTATATCCAGTGGAGCCTTTAATATTATCTTGGACATTATTGACGTCATTCTCAAGCCCGCTAACAAACATTTCAGCATCACTGCCGGTATAAAGTACCTGCGGACCTTCATAGGAACTATAATCAACAAACAATGTCGAACGCTTAGCTAACTCTTGATGGAAAAATATATCGCCCAGCCTTTCAACTTCTTCAGGGACCAAAAAACGAATATGGTCAAAGGGAATGGAAAAACGCTCAGCGCAGGCTCGTAAAACCGGTTCTGCGCTATGAATTCCTTTTAGGATATTTGACTTGCGCCTATCTTGCCAGGCGAAGATATGAGATATGATAGCAATCATTGAATCACCTTCGACGTTAGAGATATTTCTTAAAGGGTGAACTGTCTCATCCTGCGCGAGATGTTCAATATCGCTTATTGTTATGTCTTGCCGTCCGACATAGGAATTTTTAATCCAGCCATACTCATCATTAAAGCGCTGAATAATTTCTGCCTTAGAATATCCTTCATTAATAAGCTGACGCGCAAACATCTCGGCCTTTTTTAAAAAAGAAGGTTCGGAAGCTTCAATCTCCGGCCAACCTTGGGGATACAAAACATGCAAACGCTGTTCGGCGACATAGGTCGCGCACTCAATACAATGGCCAGTGCCGACGCCCGCTGATATAAGCCTCACTTGTTGCCATAATAATTCTTTTAATTCCCGCTCGGAGAGAGCGCCTAATTCTTCCGCATCATAGGCTGCGGCGCTAACAATCTCAGCATATGTCGACTCGCTTTCTTTGGCTAATATTTCTAAATCGCTAATGCTCTTAACATTCTCCCAAAAAATTTCTCCTATTCTTTGATAATCAGCCGTGTCATAATACATCTCTACATTTTTACTGTGGGAAATATACAAAAAATGCGTATACGAAAGCCCCCACGGTAAATGAGAGCCCGACAGAACAGCCGCGCTGCTTAGAAAAAATGGGTAGCCGTTGAAGCGCTGAATATCCCAGCGCCGGCTTTTGATTATAGTAAGCAGATTTGATATATCCATATTATATAATCTTAACTAAACCAGTATCAGCATCAACTTCAATCATATTGCCGTCCTTAAACATACGAGTTGCCCGCTTTGTACTTATAACACAAGGTTTTCTCATCTCGCGAGCGACAATAGCCGCATGGCAGGTCACGCCGCCTTCATCCGTAACAAAAGCCGCTGCCTTGCGCAAAATCGGCATAAATTCCGGGCGCGTCATAGAGGTAACAATAATATCGCCATCTTCAACTTTACCGAAATCATCTTCGGAAAAAATAATTTTTGCCCGTCCGCGCGCAATTCCTTTTGAAGCCGGGATGCCGCGCACTAATGACTCATGCTCGTCAGTGCCAAATATAGAACCGTAACACAAGATATCAGCATTTTTATCGCTGACGCAATACGCGTCTGGAGTAAAAAGCCAAACACTATTATCGTTTCGTTTAGAAATATCTTTTTTCGTAAGTAATAAAGGCTCTCCGTTTAATAAAAGCAACAATTCATCGGGACGCAAACCCAGCAGCTCTTCCAAAGTCCAATCTTTTAAAAATGCCAGTGAAGCTTCTAATAGCTTCACAACTGCATAATTATAACGAAGAACATTGGCCTTGCGCTCGTCTTGCATGGCGATACAATCCTCTATCAAAGAAATAAAGTTTTTTAACTCGGAACTAACTCCCGTTTTAGCAAGCAGCGCTTCTTTAGCTTCGAGAATATGGGTGTGAGAAATCTCCTCACCCTTTCCCTCGAGGTTATTTTTTTCTTCCTTTGCAATTTCAACCGTTAGAGAGGGCCATGAAAAATAGCTCCCCTTTACCCAATAATATCTCCGTACTAGGGCTGAAAAATCTTGCTCCGTAGCAGCCAGCATCAACTGCTCGTTGTAAACGTTCACAAAGGAAGAACGAGAAGGCTGGAATAGAGTGGCGATATCTTCCTCCGTTAAGGCGGGAGCTAGCTCGCGTATATAATCGCTTACCCAAAAATTTGTATCGGTAAAAGTAAAAACTTCTGTTATATAGCCGTATGACTGCGCAGCAAGAGCGGCATTGCTTAATTGAATATAGGCTTCGCGAATAGCAGCTAAGCTTTTTCCAAAAAAATTAAAATATATATCATCAGCCCTCTCTTGGAAATGCTGGCAATGACGATAAAAATCTTTTGTATATTCCTTTATCCATTGCGGATCATTTTTATTTTGATTTCGAATATATAGTCCGATGCGCGAAAAATCGCGCGGGTCATAAGAAAACTTCATGTACCTATCAACAAAGGTCGCCAATCCAAGCTTAAACCCTTCTTCACTAACAGCTGCGACGCCGCCAACGGCCGCAATCGCCTGCGCGACCATCAACAATAAATGAGCCTTAATGCCCTTTGGATACCATTCAGAATTGGCAAAAATATAATCCTCATGTTTGGAGAACAAATCAGGTTGTTCCTTATAGCTTTCAAGGGTTGGAATGGCGTCTTTCATATTAATCGATTATTCTAACAGTTCCTGCGCCAGCGTCAACCTCAACCATATCACCATCATGCAAGACGCTTGTTGCCCTTTCAGTTCCTATAATACAGGGTTTTTTCAGTTCACGAGCGGTAATAGCGGCGTGCGATAAAACTCCTCCGGCATCAGTTATGACGGCGACAGCATCCTTAAACAAATGGAGGTACTCGGGTCTTGTCATACCAGTTACGAGCACAGTCCCCTTTTCTAAATTTTCAATTTCGCTGGGATTTAAAACTACTCGTACTCTGCCTCGAACTTTTCCGGGATACGCGCTCTTGCCTCTGAGCTCTTCAAGCTGCACAGCATTCAATAAGTCTGCATTCATTTTCCTCGCCTTCTCTCCACTCACTATTATAGAATTTTTTCCGGAAGAAAGGATTAATGAATAGGTATAGCGCTCTTCTAATTCGCTTACTGAAGGTAAAACGCCCTTCTCTATATAACGCTCTAACTCCTGCGCGCTTACGCACAGAAGTAGATCAACGTTAATTTTTTCTCGGGCGGCAATTTGTTCGGCATATCTTCGAACAAATGCCGATGATTTAGCATATACTGGTTCTCCATAAATACGCGCTTCCTCAAGAAGCGGCAATACCGTTTCCAATGTTTCTGCCGGTAAAAAATCAACAACTTTTTTCATCGGGAAATTAACCGCTAGATATTCATCAAGCAATGACCATAATTGCCCGTACGATTCATCGCTTAAAGTTACCGGCTGCATCGCAATAAAATCTAAAACTGCATTAGCAGTATGCACTATCGCCCGAGCGTACGTTTCGGCCATTTTAGGATTAGCCTGCATCTGTGCGGCGACAGTTTTTCCAAAAGCTTCAAGATATTCATCAGCAATGTAATTCGCGCTATTTCCTTTTTCAAAGCTAAATAATACTTTTTCCAAACCAACGGAAAATACGTTTTTTAAATTATCCGTATATTGGTAACCGAAAGAACAGCATTCGAGAATGGTCCAAATACCGGCCCAATTTTTGCGCCAGGCCAGTTCCCTTGCTTGGTCAAATGATAATTTCTCCATATTATATCTTAGTAATAACGCGCACCTCTCCTTTGTCCATATCAATTTCAACCAAATCTCCGTTTTTGAGAAGCTTACTTGCGGAACCGGTTTCAATAAGACACGGAATATCAAGCTCGCGTGCTGAAATTGCCGCATGCGATAACAAACCCCCTATGTCGGTAATAATCGCCGCAGCTTTAGCAATCGCTGGCATTAATGATGGATCGGTTGTTTCGGTAACAAGAATATCACCCTCGCGCATGGTTTCCATTTCTTTTTGAGTAAGAGCTTCATCATCGTAACGGCGATGAATAATTTTTACTCTTCCCGTCAGTCTTTTCCCTTTGCCGTGCGCGACTCTGCCTTTTATAGAATAAGTATTATTCAAACGTTCGAATTCCTTCATGACTTCAAAAACATGCTTGCCGGTATAAATTTCGTATACCCTCGACTGGCGGCTATAAACAATATGCCCGGTTTGCCTTTCTTGTATTAGATTTTCGTTAACTACATTACCTTCAAAAAGTTCTAGAAGTTCTGCATGTAAATACCACAACAAAGTTTCTTTAGGAATATTAAAATTTTCACTCAAAGCGTTCATTAATTGATCAAGGCAACTATTAGTATTAAAAAATACTGGATTGAGTTCATCGCGGATGACGTTCTTAAAATGTTGGACCAAAGAAGAGTTTTCCTTTGCTTCCGTATTCCGCTCTTCGGAATCGTACACTGCGTCCCAATAGTGAATATCAAAGTAATGATAAACCTCGGCTATCCTTCCCATTAATTCTAAAAAAGTGGCAACACTTTCCCTCGAAAGGTCTTTAATTGTATTTCGCGCATCCAAAGACTCTTTTACAAGTTTTCGAAAAGAACGAATTATTTGTTCCGTGTCGCCGGTACTTCTCTTTAGCCCTTCATTATTCATTTCTTTTATAGTCTCGCGCGATACAAAAACGCGGATACTGCCATCGCGATATATTTTCAACCATTCACCAGTCATGTAATACTTGCTAACAAAATCCTCAAAAACAAAACTTGTCCCTTTTGATCCAAAAGTAAAAATGAAATCTTTAGAATCCAGCCTCGGTATATTTACAATATTATGCATATTTTGATAACACTGTAATAACCCCTTGCTCGGCATCCAACTCAACCACATCCCCATTATGCAAAACTTGGGTAGCGATTTTTGTACCTATAACGCAGGGAATGCGCAGCTCGCGGGAAATAACCGAAGCATGGCTCAATACGCCGCCCTCTTCAGTAATAATTCCAATCACTTTTTTCAAAGCCGGAACATAATCAACCGTCGTTGACGGCGAAACAAGAATGGAGTTTTCGGTAACACGCGATAAATCCTCTTTAGTTATAACAACCGAAACAACGCCTCTTACTTTACCTTTGAATGCGCATTGTCCTTTTAGATTGCCTTTAAAGACTGATGTATCTTCCAATCGAATACGAGCCATAGCCTCTCTAAAAACTTCGCCTGAATATATCTTCGCCTCACCGCCGCTCGCTAAACAGAAATAACCATCGCGGCGTTCGCTAAAAGAAATAGAATCTAAAAGACTAGGATTATCTAAAGCAGCGATAATTTCAGCAACCGAAAAATAGAAAATGTCATTCTCGTTGGCCAGCCCCAATACATGAGCGGTTTCCGAAAAAAGGTTTTGCAAAAAATAGGCATTACGATAAAAACGCTCCGTACGCCATGATCGGAAATAAATTGACTCTTGCAATAAATCTATAGAAGAGCGTAAGCGAGGATTATCATTAAAGGAATTGGCGATTTCCGTAAAAGCACGAACATGCTCATCGAGATGAGCTTGATATTCTTGTAGCTTTATTTCCGGATCGCCATTTGCAAGCAGTTGTGCAAGCCGAGCGCGTACATCATCCGCGCTTAAAAATTTTCCGATAAATGAGTTATTAGTAATCCACGCAAACTCTTCTAAATATACATGTATATCTTCTCCGCTTAAGGTTCCATTTTTTTCAGCGATTGCCAATCGTAACATGGCTAATTCTTCTTGCTGCGCGGAACCGGCTTTAAGCGGCGTTGTTAAGATTTGATAAATCTCCTCGGAGTTATCGGAATATTTTTCTTTAACCGCTTCTTTTAATTCTTGTTCAAGATCGCCTTCAAGGTATAAAGGCAATAAAGCATATGATCCAAACTCATGCATTAAAGATCTGTACTGGTTCCACGTTTCTTTTATATCTGCCGGTGTAAAAGCCTGTTGTCTAGTTTCTTTGGCAAATTTTTCTACCCGTACATTCACTTCATAATTATCGTGCAATAACTCATGTAAAGCATTAGGATGACGTACAGTAAATTCTTTGACAGCGCTATAGATACGATCCCAACTTTCTTGGTCCATCGCTATTTGCGTGCCAAGGTACAAAACATGCTTAACGCTATAATCAAAAGGGATGCGCTTATTTTCTTTAAAGTGCAGCCCTTCCCAAAATAAAGAAGTGTACAAAGGCGAACGAACGCGCTTATGTACAAAATGCCATTCGATAGAAGGGATAGGAAAATCTTTTTCCATAATAGGGATACATACGGCCTAAACTATCTATGTATTATAGCATTTTAAGCTTAAATTCAAGCAATTAATTAGTAAGCAAAATATCTATCTAATATTAGCCAAATATTAGATAATATTCAATACTATTGCAAAATATTCAAGTTTGTGCTATAATATATGCATAAAATA
>CALMNI010000130.1 GCA_937868555.1 uncultured bacterium
AGGCGCCTGAAGAGGCTGCGCGGTTGTGGCAGCTTGCGGGAGGCCCTAACCCTAGCATGGGATGACGATACAAAGTACTGTTAAACTAACCGACGACCAAGAAAAAGCCATGGCGCTCATCCGTGAGGGTAAGCGCCATACGCTTTTATATGGCGGGTCACGCAGCGGAAAAACATTTTTAATAGTTCTCTGCATAGTATTGCGGGCGCTGATTTTCCCGGGCTCTCGGCACCTTATATATCGGTTACGGCTAAAGGACGCGATACAATCCATCTGGCTAGAGACGTTACCAAAAGTGATAGCTTGTTTTCCGGGGCTGTCGCGCTTTGTTCGTGGTAATGAAACTCGCCATGTCCTAGAGTTCCCGAATGGCTCCGAAATATGGGTGGCGGGCGTTGACGATGCGCGCTCTGAGGATAGCGTGCTCGGCAAAGAGTACGTGACCGTATACGCGAACGAGGCAAGCCAGCTACCCTTTTTGACCATGTGGAAGGTACGGACGCGCCTCGCGCAAAAGGTTGAAGGATGTACCGTTCGCGAGTTCGTAGACCTAAACCCTACCACGCGCGCGCATTGGACTTATAAGGAGTTCGTGCAAAAGATTGACCCGGTGCTTTCTAAGCCGGGTAATATCTGCCCCGTTGAAGCTCCCGATAGCTACGAATGGTGCCAGCTAAACCCTAGCGGGAACGTAGAAAATCTTGACGCCGAGTATATCCGATCCCTGCAAGCGGCCCCGGAATCAATGCGGCGGCGCTTTTTTGAAGGGGAATACGCTTGCGATGATAGCTTGCTAGTATTCCCGTTCCCTGAAACAAGTTACTATGCTGGAAAGCAATTTGACGATTGGGTGCGCGAGGTCGGGCCGGGTAATGTGCGTTTCGCGGCGGGGCTTGACCTTGGGTTTAACGATGCGGACGGCTTCGCGATTATCGCCTACGTTCCGCGCGTGGCAAACGATCCCGCGATACCTCGCGATGCGCTAGAGGCTGCTCGGCTAGGGCGATACGTTGAGCCGGAACCGTCTAAGCGTATCCGGCAACGCTGGCTAGTCTACGAACACAAAGCGCGGCGCAACGGCCTGAGCGAATGCGCGAAAGCAATACAAACGGGCCTGGATTGGGCAACGAAGCGCGCGGAGGAACTCGGCCTATCGTCAAGCAATATCTTGATATACACCGATACGGGAGGCGGCGGCGCTAAGATGCTCCCCGATCTCCGCAACGTGTACAAGCTCCCAGTGGTCGCTGCATATAAGCGCGACAAAAAGGCCGCTATCGAAATGCTCCAGGACGACGTGCGCGAAGGGCGCTTTATGGTTCCCGCCGATGGCGCTTTCTCCCAAGAGGCCCAGGCTATCGTGTGGACAAAAGACCCCGATACCGGCGAGGTTATCCGGGAAATAGACGATAAACAATATCACCCCGATCTAATGGACGCTATCCTGTATGCCATGCGGGCCGTGTGGGTACAATCGCTGATAAAATAAGCCAGTGAAGCGAAACCTACTTGACAACCCAAGATATTGTATTATAATCGACTATATGGAGACATATTAGGAAAGGAGGCACCAAATGACCTATACACCCGCGCGACCTAATCTCGACATTAAAGACCGCAAAACCTACGAGCTAACCAGGCGCGCAGGCCATTGCGCGAAATGCG
>CALMNI010000131.1 GCA_937868555.1 uncultured bacterium
CTACACATTCCGTATTTCATATAAAGATTTAAGCGATCAAGAGGCTAAAGAGCTGCACGGAAAAATTTTCTCCTAAGGTTATTTGTCTCAATAATTTTGAATATATTTTCAAAACCCCGGTTTTAGTACCGGGGTTTATCTTTTATAGACCTAGCGTTTCAAATATCCACGCGAATAGGGCGTGGTTTTTGTCTATTTCAGGATGAAACTGCAAACCAATGATGGACTTTTGAGCATGTCTATATATTTCAATGCCATGGTCTGAATGAGCGCAGGCAATAAGACAGTCGGGCAACTTCGCAATCCCAATACCATGGGCTTCAAAAAAGTTAACTTCCTTAGCGTCTAAATCTTTTTTAAGAGTATCATCATCGATAGTAAGAGAAACATGTCCGATGTGTTTATGTTCTAATTTTTTTAGAGTTGAGCCAAAAGCGGTCGCAATAATTTCCGCGCCTAAGCAAATTCCAAGAAGGGGAATGGAACTAGTTTTGATTAATTCCATTTCTTTGGCGTAGTGTTCGGGATGATGAAGAACGGTTGGCATATGCGAACCGCCGGAGAGAACAATTAAATTATATGGTTTAAGATCAATTCCATCGTCAAAATTCTCTTTGCTTATAACGGTTGGGGCCACAGGGAAAGAGTCTATTAATTCCAACAAGGAGGCGGAGTGGTTGTCTATAATGAGGATACTCATATCTATAGTATATCATTGCATGAGAAAATATTTTGCCGGCAAGATCTCTCCGAGGGAGAATTCCGTTAAAAAGAGTAGATTTTTTTATTTTTTATTCTTTTTCTTTTAAACCCCAAAATGATATATAATAGCTTCTATGACCCTCGAAGATGTAAAAGATTTAAATATACCCAAAGAGCCTGGATCCTATCAGTATTACAATGCTCAAGGAAAGCTCATTTATATAGGCAAGGCGGTTGATTTGCGCAGCCGCGTCTTATCGTATTGGCGCGTCGGGACCAGCCATACCCCGGCGAAAGCGCAAATGGTTAAAGAGATCACGCGTATTGAATGGATTACAACCGACAGCGAAATTGAGGCGCTCTTGCTCGAGGCTAACCTCGTTAAAAAATATCAACCGCATTATAATATTGATTTGCGCGATGATAAGCGTTTTTATTATATTTATATTT
>CALMNI010000132.1 GCA_937868555.1 uncultured bacterium
ATTGCAAGTCCTTAGAGCTTGCTAATTACATAATATTAGATAAGTCTGATAAGCTTATCTGAGAAACCTCCTGTTCAGTTAGGAGGTTTTTTATTGCTTAATTACAATGCCCGACGAATTTCTTCCATTAGTCTTAAATAAAATTCGAGGTTATTAAGCGTCGCCAAGCGCTGTCCGAGCGGTTCATTAATTTTCATTAAATAATGCAGATAGGCGCGGGAAAGATTACGCAGCTCCGGAATTTTTGACTGAGCGTTAATAGGCTTTTTATCAAAAGCGAATTTAGCATTAGTAATCGTATTGGTTTCGTAAAAACTATTATCAGCTACAGTCTTCGAAATCAATAATTTTTTAATTGCTGCCGGAGTATTTTTTTTAAATGAGAATAAGCGACCATGCCTTCCCTCTCGCGTTGGGATAACGCAATCAAACATATCAACGCCCCTTTTGACTGCTTCAATAATATTTTCCGGGTACCCTAGGCCCATTAAATAACGCGGTTTATTTTCGGGAAGGGCAGCGATGGTATAATCTAAAACAGCATACATTTCTTTAGCCGTCTCCCCTACTGCTAGGCCGCCTATATTATACCCGTCAAAATCAAGAGCTGATAATTCGGCAGCACTTTTTAAACGCAAATCTTTTTCAGTTCCGCCTTGGACAACAGCAAAGACCAAAGGTTTTTTGCCCTTCATCAAACGCAATGCTTTCTTGGTTCGCTTAGCCCATTCAGTGGTTAAATCAACCGAATGTTCAAGATACGGACGCTGCGCGGGCAAAGCGACGCACTCATCGAGAACGACTGCAATATCAACTCCTAAATCGCTTTGGATGTGCAAGCTCCGTTCCGGCGTTAAATAATGAGTACTGCCATCGATATATGATTTAAATTCTACGCCCTTAGAAGTTAGCTTCACTAAGCTCTGCCCAGTCTTAGTCCTATCGGCCGCCAAAGAAAAAACTTGAAAACCTCCGGAATCAGTTAAAATAGCGCCCTGCCAATCCATAAAGGAATGCAGTCCGCCCATTTTTTTTACCGCTTTTTCTCCGGGACGCAGCATCAAATGATAGGTATTTGATAAAAGAATAGGCGAACCGAGCCGGCGAATGTCTTCAGCGCTTGCATGCTTAATTGTTCCTTGCGTCGCCACAGGCATAAAAAACGGCGTTGGCAACATGCCATGAGCCGTTTTTAAGCTTCCACGCCGAGCGCGGGAGTTATTTTTTGAACGTATAATTTTAAACATACCTTATAATTCCGAAGTAGTGTGCATGAGTCTGTAATTATTGAACTATGCCATCCGTATTAGCAATATCATCACGCTCAAGCTTTGTTGTTTGCGATTTTAAAATCAAACTGACGGGATACCCTGTTTGCGAATCAACCCCAACCAATGACGTACCGGAAACGAGGATCATTAATTTATTATGATCACTTGTCCGCGGCTTTAAAGCAATACTGAATTCAGCCGAAACCGAGGGTACTGACAAAGGCAGGCGGCCAATATCCCAGGTCACTTTATTAGTCGAAGCATCATACGATAAGCTGCCTGCTTCTGCTCTATCTTTTCCATCCCAGCTAACGTTGCTTGGTAACGTAGTAGTTACTTTTAAATTGCCGATTTCATGCAAGCTATTAGCAATAGTCCAATACACTTTGACGGTTGTTGTATCGTTGGCTTGCGGCGGAAGGGGCCCGGTGCCAACAGCAATATTGTCTTGGTCGAAATACCGCACCGCTTCATCTAAGGAAATATCGGAATTAATTTTTACACTCAATTGGTTTGAACGATTAGTTTCGTTATCCAATGAAAGATCCTCTGGCTTATTGCCAATGGAAAATTGGGCGTAACTATTAATTTCATACCGTGAAATAAGTTTTGCCTCCGTAAGCGGACGAACAGGTAAGGAAAAATCTATGGTTCCCTCTTGCCCTTTTAGCAGCGTTTTTAAAGCTGGGACTTCTTCCTTTGTCCAAATAATAGATGAACCCGTCACTTTCCCGTTGTTTTTATCTGATATTTTGCGCCAGTCAATCGCGTCGCCATTCATTACGGCCATGATAATAACGTCATTCATCGTTGTTTCACCCTTATTCGCGTAAGAAATCGAATATTGCGCCGTTTGGCCAAAATCAACGCCTTGGTCGGCGGAACTTCCGTTGGCTGACATCGTTAAATTAAGGCTATTTTTTATAACATCAATGGGAAAATTCTTTTCTTCAAAGCGATATGCGTGATCGCTGTTTTCAGGGGTGTACTCAAAAACAAGTTTTATATTTTCAACATCGACTTTTTTATCAAGTAGTTTAAAGGAAATCACGAGCGGTTTTTTTGCCGGCTTGCTTAAATCTATATTCCATGAAGCCGGATCTTTGTAGCTAACACCGTCAAAAAGCTGTGGTGCGCCCACCTTTACATTTTCAGTAGCCTCAAGACGTAATGAAAAATGATTTAAATAATTTTTATCCTGCGGAGCATACGTAATACTCATTGTCTCTTCCTGTCCCACTAAAGCACTTCCTGGTGCCGTTGTCATGATATCTATTCCCGAAGAAGCTAGGATAGTGTCTACGCTCGCCGTTTTTTTAAAGCTGCTCGTAATGCCCGAAGGACGGTAAGAAAAATCAGCAAAAAGGATATTCGATTGGCCCGTCGGAGCAATTATGCGGCCGTGAATTGTGATTTGCCCACTCGCCATGCCCTCCATGTCTTGAAGGCGCCATTTATTATTTCCCTCGGAAGTTGCCGGAGAACTATCAATAAATATAAAGCTATCAGGATAGACAACCGTTATTTCAACATTTGTAAGGGGATTTTTTTCTTTATTATGAAAATTCAAGGTATATGTAAAATCTTGATTCGCCTTTAATCCTTCAACGCTTTGTATTGAAAAATCAAGGGCAGTTACGTCCGCTCCGCGATTAACAAGCCAATAGTAAACTCCCCCGACGAGCGCAGCCGCAATAATAAGGTATACGGCGGCCAGCCCAAAGCGCCCCACAATACTGCGACGGCGCCTAATATTCATTTCCCGCACATTTACGCGGGCTCCTTTATCATCTTCGTAAATTTCAGCCAAACTTTCGCTAATACCATCTCCCTGCGGTTTTGCTTTGAGATATTTATCAAAACGGCTTAAATCAGGAATTTTTTTTTCAGTATCTTTGGACATACTTATTCTTTAAAAAGCAGCGATGTATAAAAATCAGAGGTAAGAGAATATTGAGCTAAGGGAGTTGATGGATAGCGCCATACAATTTCTCGCTGTTGTCCAATATGAATAGTTGACTGCAGGGAAACGGAATCTGAACCAGGCTGCTTTTGAATCAATAGGGAGTAGGCGGGCGCAGGATTAATCCAAATAAATTTCTTTAAATCTGACAGCCAATGATCACTATGCTCTGGCAGGGGTAACGAGAACGGGAGCTTATACCGCAATGTAATGCTTACGCTTTGGCCAGGATCAACAAGCGACCAATTTGCAAAAACTGTTTTATCGCCTTCGTTATATATGTGCGTTCCTGTGTCACTTTGAATGACAGCATTTTCTTCTTCCTTCAAATCAGCATCGTGCTCCCAGTTTGGGTCAACGCTTTTAATAAGCTTAGAATCAAGGGGGCTAAAACCAGACACGCTCAACAAAGAACTTCCCTTAGGAACATACACTCTGAGCCAATTAACGTTCCTCACCCCAGTAAAAAGATCTCCTTTAATACCGGTATGATGACGTTGTATGGTTATAGTATCAATTATTGAACCGTCGGGCAAGATTTCCGCTTGATGATCATAGTTTTCTTTAATAACGCGATCAGTTTTTTGCCCGCCAATATTAGTGTTGGCAATCATAAGATAGTCTCCCGATACAGAACTCATCGCTCCTCCCCAGCCGAGTCTATTAATAGAGGACTCAAGGAGTGAATCATTCACATACGCCATAATGTGTTTTTCATTTAAACTTTTTTCTATGACTGCTATAAGCTGTATAGTCATTTCTGGCGTAAGCCGTTTTGGAACTTCGACCAAAATGGCATCAAGCAAATCGCCGATAATTTTTTTCGGCTCTTTTGTAACCTGAGGTTTCTGCTCGGAGAATTGCTGCGTAACGCTCCAAAAATTATCGGCGTTAATAATTACTCCATAATCCTTGGTTAAATCAATAGGTCCTATTACTCGCAATATGTTTTCTAAAACAGTGGGTGTTAAGCTAATTACTCCGTCAACAGTGGGACCGTCGCTTTTCTCATAAAACCACATTAGTTTTTTTGCACTCGTAGGCCAATCGGGCCACCAATTTGCATCCCAAAAGAACCATTGTGGCCGTAGCAAACGCAAGGGCTTAGGAGCGGCTATGCGTCGCTTAAGCCCCGCTTCCGTGTCATAGCTTCCCCCCGCCGGGACCGTTAAGCGGGCTATTTCTCCCCGGCGCATATCAACAAGGGCAAAACTACCTATAAAGCCGCCTGATCCTCTTTTTTCTGAATTATTTTGAAAAACTAACAAATAACGCCTATCCATTTTTTCTCCAAGAAAACTTTGTGCCTGGCTGGCAAGAGCAACTGCTTCTTCTAAACTTTTAGAAAGAAAAGCCGCCTTTGCCGCTACACTTTCAAAATCTTTTTTGTACTGTACTGGCAAGGAATCACTGTCGACGGCGCCAATTTCCTTTTCTAGTTGACGAGCTGTTGAAATCGAAGGCTCAGCGACCCGTACAAAGTTGTTAAGAAAGTTTAGAGCGCTTGGGCTTTCGCCAGGAGGTAAAACCAAAGCTCCACTCAATGTCTGTCCTAATTCTGAAGATAATTTGCCCGCTTCGATAATATGGCGGCTCGAGGCGGCCAAACGAAGCGACTTATTAGGAATCGCGCCCGCAATATCGAGCAAAATGCTATTAATAGAAGCTAAATCAGCCTGGGCATCTATAAAATTCTTGCTTGCCTCGCTAAATGCGGTTTGAGCCCCAGGAATGTCCCGCTTCTCCAATAAATCTTTGGCAGAAAATAAATGAGAAAATGCGCTTTCCGTTGATGCTAAAATTTTAAATTTCAAACTGCTTAGCGTACGGACGTGGGCAAAGGCAACAATAGGAATAATAATAACAATCAAAACAAGTGCAAAGTTAAGAGCAGACCATAGCAGCGTAGGCTTCATTCCTTGGCGCTTAGGGGCTGCTAAGGCGCGCGTTTCTTCTTGGATGCCAGCTTTCCCTCTTTGAACTGCTTCCCGGACAAAGGCACTAATTCGGCTGCTGAAATAACACATATTAATGCGTTCACGGCGGCTATTATATTTAATATCGACTGACTTCATTTTGAAGCTATACAAAGCATCAAGCAAAAAAATTCCTACAAATCGAATAAAGCGGAAAAAGGCTTCAAAAATAAAATGAAAAATTCGTCCGACAATACGAGCAGCAAAGACTAGAAAACGCACCGCTGTTAAACGCCGAAAAGCATTGCGGAAACGATAGCGATTGGGATCAATATAATATGTATCTTCAACCATTGTCTAAAATTGAAAAATAAAGATTGAGTGTGCGCTGGGCTGCATCCACCCAGTCATATAGTTTTACTCGTTCCCGGCCCTTGCGGAGCAAGGAATAGCGCAAATCTTCGTCGGTAAGTAAACGCTCAATTACGAGCGTCATCTCATCTTCATTAGAGGGATCAAAATAGACAGCCGCCTCCCCTAAAATTTCTGGCAAGCACGTCGCATTGGAACTAGCGACCGGGCAACTTCTCGCCATCGCTTCCAAAGGAGGCAAACCAAAGCCTTCGTATTTTGAAGGAAACACATACGCGGAGGCACGGACATATAAAATTTCCAGTTCACGATCGGGAACATATCCAGGAAAAATAACGGGGGTGTTTCCATGTGCCTCAGCCGACCATAGTCCTTGGGCAGCAGCATACTCCTTGATGCGACTATAAAAATAATCCTCCCGTCCAACAAGTACCAGTTTAAGCGTGGGGTTCTTTTTATATAAGCGAATAAATACCCGAATTAAGCTTTCAAGATTTTTATGCGGATATGCATTGCCGACATATAAAATATATGGCTCAAGAATGCAATAATCTGATAAAATTTCTTCGGCTTTTAGCTTGGCAGCAAAAGCAGAATCCACCGCCCGTCCCAAGGTCGATACTCCTTCATAAATCATAATTACCTTTTCCGGCGGCAATGCAAATTGGCGGATTATATCATCGCGCGTATAATCCGAAACGGCAATTACCCGACGCGCGCGGCGTACTGCCCTATTAATAACAAAACGATACCCAAGGTTTTTCAAGTAATATAATAAGGGGCCCAGCGTACTTGCTCGTGTTGTCGGAAACTTGGTTAAAATTAAATCATGTATAGTAACCACATAAGGGACAGGGCAAAAGACCGGCACATTAAAATGCGGAAAGTGCATCATGTCTAGTTTTTCGGCTTTAATAAGCCGAGGCATAATAAACTGTTCCGCAATAGTGTACCAGCGAACATCGGCCAAAACCTTATGAACCTTTGCGGTCAGGGGAACAAACTCATCAAAATTTTCCTTACTCAAAAAAACAACGTATTCATTGTGTGGATCCAGAGAGATTACACCATCAACAATTTCTTGCGTATAGCGCCCCAATCCTTTGCCTAAAGGACCGTAAAAACGTGCGTCAATGCCAATTCTATACTGCTTATGTGTATTCATATATGCTATTTCATATCAGCCTTCACTACATTAAGGCGATAGAGCGTGAATCTATCAGTTATAGCAGAAATTGCTTCCATTCTTAACCCGGCTTCCTGCAAGGGGCCATTGTTCAAATATTCCAAATCTTTATCAGAATATGAAAAATTATAATAATATAAGGGAACATACTGGGCGATTCGTGCATAGATGGCAATCATATTCTTATCATTAAATAATCCTATGACAACTTTTCGCTGAAGAAACAGTAACTTGTCATGATAACGCGTAATAATCACAGCATTATTTTCTGTTCTTTTTACAACCTCATTTAATTCTATTTTTGCACTCCGCTGCTTCGCGAGCGATGCTGCCAAGCCTTCGCTGGGGTCATTCCAGACAAAAGAAATGGAAATCGTCGCTATGCAAACGACGGCTGCAGTGACAAGAGGAATACTAAAACGCTGCCGCTTAAAAAATGAAGCAAGGGTCAGAACACAGAGACTCACAAAAGGCAGGGCGCCTAAATATAAAGGCAGCCAATACCGGGTATATGAATTTCCTATGGTAAAGCTTTTTGGATCGGGATTATCATAAAAAACCCAGCTCCCATAATATAAAATCAAAACCGCCGATACGCATACCCAGCCAATAAGGAAAAGCCAGCGCTTACGTTCATACTTTTTTGCTTGGGCAATGAACAAAGCTACTCCGGCCGTAGCTAGCCAAATAAGCCAAGGAAACATTGCGTACACATAGGCATGGAACATGGCGCGGCTATGCTCTGGCTTATATCCGAAATGAAAAATTGTCATCTTTATTTTAGCGAGCAAGGGCTGCAAGGAAAATAAATTTCCTGTGGCCGCTTTTTGCGCCAGCGCCGAACCATTTTCACTCAAAGTCGCTAAAGAACTGTTAAGCTCAGGATAACCGCTCGCGTACCAGATTCCGTATAAGGTTTGATTCCAATATAATAGCGGGAATAAAGCAATAAGCATTCCATATGCAAACACCCATGGCTTAATGAGGCCTAAGCGCCGAAAATTAAAAAGATATAATCCCACCAATAGCGGTCCTAACCACAATAATTCAGAGCTGCGGGCAGAAATGGCCCAGCCAAAGCACAACCCGGACGCCAATGCGAATAGAAGCTCTTTCCATTCTCGTTTTAAATAACTTTTGCCGTCATGTGCAATTTTTTTCTTCCCCATTAAAACCGCGAAGTAGAGGCCGCCTATTGTTGCGACTATGAAAAAAATATTGTGGAAAAAACTGCGTGCTGAAAAATACGTATATACCGGGAAAACAGCCAAGAGCAGACTTGAAACAAGGGCATTTTTTTTCCCGAATAATTCTTTAATAAGCAAATAAAATAATAGTATGCCTAAGGCTCCGAAAAAAGGACTCAGATAGGGTAAAACAGCGCTGCCAAAAAAACGCGCGATAAAACCGTAGGCCAAAGGCACTCCCAAGAAGCTCACCGGCTTAACCCAGCCCCAATCAGAACGAAAGCTGCGGGGGTGAATAAGATCGTCGGCAATCAAATTATACTTTTCAAAAAACTGCAAACTTCCGGTTTCAGCGTAAATCTTAGCAACGGTATAATTAGCAGTTTCATCAGGAGACAGCCATTTAACAAAATGCTTATCTTGGCTTAAAAAATTAAAGCTTGAAGTAAAGAAAAAAAAGGCTAGAGCAACAATCAAAACCAGCAGTATGGCCCATTGCCGCTTAAAAAATTGTAGGAGTTCAGAATACTTCATACTCTGCAGTATAGCAAAAAAGGGCTAGTCTTCAAAAATAACAGAAGAATAGCCCTTTATTTAATCTATTTGTTCATACCAACAAAATTTTAAAATCATTTTTAAACTCGTCGAAGTAATTACTGAGTTCAAATCTTTTCCCAACAATTGTCATTTCAAAAAGTTCTTTTGCTTCCTTGATTTTATTGAAACGTACTAATAAAGACGTTAATTCATATGTCCAGCCATGTATCATCCAAAAAGTTGAGAAGTCAGCAGAACCTTGGTAACACGTCCAATCTAAAAGAAGATTTGTTATTGTGTGCCCGAGCGACTTTGCAGCAATAACAATTTTATCTTCTACCTCCTTATCCTTATCAGTTCCCGTTCTTAGACTGCGCGGATCAATTTGCAATTCCTGCAAATATTTGTTCCAAGTATTCCAACCAAGGTGCTTTGATTTTACCGGTTCGAAGATTGCATTTACGAACTCTTGTAAGAGAATATCAGAATTAATGGTGCTGTCTTGTTTATTTTCATCCAATGGCTCGAGAAGCTCTGTGGTCAAAAATTGAGTTGTAGCAAAGACGGATTTTGTTAATCCAAACATTCTAATGCCATCCTGCATTTTAGCCAAAACCCTAATCGAATAATTTTCCTCTTTTTGCCTGACTTCAATATGAAGTTCGCCATCACCGATATCCGACTCCATTAAAGCGCAATCCTTCAAAAGCGTTACTGTAATTCTTTTTTTGCTATAGACCATTTTTCTAACTTTCTCTTCTAAATCGGCTACCGACTTAGACTTAAAATATAAAAGACGGTTATACTCTGTTTGTAAATTCCCTAAAAACCATCTTCTTACTTTGAATACTAGAAGAAAGGCCAAAGCACAAGCTTCGGTATGAATTGTAATT
>CALMNI010000133.1 GCA_937868555.1 uncultured bacterium
AAAATTCAAATGTATTGAAATAATTTAAAATAACACAACAAAAAAGCCTTGGAACAAAGTTCCAAGGCTTTTATTTTTATAAAAAGGGTTTAAGAAATTTTTACAATCTTATACTTCATCTCACCCTTAGGAGTGTGGACAATAGCTTCATCCCCTACTTTCTTCCCAACAAAAGCTTCGCCCAAAGGCGACTCATTAGAAATTAAAGCGGCTGTCGGATCGGCTTGATTAAAGCTGACAATAGTAAATTCTTTTTTTTCTCCATTTAACTCGGCAAGGACTTTAGAGCCCATGCCGACTTGCGAACGGGAATGGCCTTTAACAACCGTTAAATTTTTTAGCAAATTGGCAATTTCGCTAATGCGTCCTTCGTTAAATGCCTGCGCTTCCTTGGCATCAGCGTATTCAGCGTTTTCGCTTAAATCGCCAAGCTCTTTAGCCTTCTCAATTCTCTCGGCAATTTCTCGGCGTTTAGCCGTACTGAGCATATGCAATTCTTCTTCCAATTTTTGGTATCCTTCCTCAGAGATTATTTGTTCACTCATATAGTTTAAAAATTAACAATGGTAATTACGATACCATGTCTTCAGAATATTGACAAGAGAGTAGAATAGCGGCCACGGCTAGATATGTAAAACCCAAGGGATGATTCAGATATGGCGTAAAAAAGTGGAGAACGGCCAAAGCAAGAATAGAAAGACCAACCACGAAAGCGCTCATGCTTCCCTTGGTGTATAAACGCCAAGCATCTTTCAGCATGAACCACAAAAGCCACGCATAGGCTGCCACACCAATAAGGCCAAGCTTCAACCACAGATCAAACCAGCCCCATTCAAAAGCCGAAGTTGTAAATTCACCATTCACGGTTGATGAGGTTATGCGCGGATCGCTCGTTGTGTATGTTAACGTTTTTCCAAAGCCAAATCCCCAGAGCGGCGAATGTGAGATTTCTCTAGCCATCACGGGCAGCAGTGACCAACGAGATGCCGCCCCCGCTTCCATCTTAGTTGCTCTATCGCGGAGTAATGAAGCATCTAAATCAGCCGAAGGCTTCGGAAAGGGAAAACGCACAAGCGCAAAGACAATTCCTAAAGCAAGCGCTAGGACTGCCACGCTCATACCGATAAAGACGGCAGTATCACGCAGCGAAGGACGGGCATGAACATAATAAGTAAAGGCTGCGCCCACTGCCGCACATGCTCCGCCTACCCAAAAACTGCGGGACAGACTGGCAATTAAAACCGCCATCGCCAATGAAGCGCATAGAATATACCAATAATTTTTTTTTCTCCAGCCTATGATTAAAGCAGCAAAAAAAGCAGGAATTAAAAATACTTGAGATTGGATAAATACCCGCGAAAAGCCGCTTGGCAATCGAGTAATTTCTCCCAATAGGTCCAACCTCATCCAGGCATACACATCATATACAAGAGGAGTAAATCCATGGGAAAAAATATATATGACAAAAAAAGTTTTTAGGCACAGCCACAAAGCTGCTCCGGCCATCACCGCCAATAAGCGACTGGCATCGCGGCGGCTTGTAAAAGAAAAAAGGAAAGGGAAAAAAATTAAAGCAAAAAGCCAGCGCTTTCCCTCAAGAAAGAAAAGGTTAACATTATTTTGATAGAGAAGCCCAACCACTCCGGCGAGCAGTAACGATGCTCCCAAAAAAATGAGCGGACGGCTATACGGCAATGCGTGATACGCCTTAAATGATTTTTCTTTCCTCATAAAGGCCAGTATTTCCCGGCTGCTCCATACGGCCATAATTATTATCCACATGCCTATGCGCAGTGAAATCCCTTTCCAAGAAAAAAGATACCCTTGCGAGCCAATTACTAGCTCGGCCATAATCATGAGCAAACCTATTCTCACATCAAAAAGCGAAGCAACCAAAGTAACTCCGAGAATGAGTAAAAGAACAACCGCGCCAACACTTGGTTGAAAATATGAAACATATGATAGACTCTCTGCCGCGGCGCAGGCTATCAAGGTTCCAATTCCTAATCTATAAAGATATTTTTTGTCCGACAAGGAGTCCATAAGTTTCGGCAGCGCCGGCGTTTAATTCTAAAACAGAGTCTACTTCCCCAGGCGAAGGATACAGCGTATACGGTTCTGTATTTTCTGGCGGAAGCTTTGAATCTATTCTAACAATAATATTCTTATTCATCCAGACAATGTCGAGCGGAAAATGCATTCGCCGCATGACAAAAGTTTGCTGAGCGGAAGCTGGAAAAAGAAATAACATTCCACATCTCGAACATAAACTCGCACGATCGCTCAAGCCTTGGTAGCGGCTTTCCGGCGTGTCTGCTACTTCTATAGCAATAGGTTGCCCGTTAAGCAAAGGGGGCTTTTTAAATTTTTGAAATCTAAAAAAAATTGTGCCTGCGGCTACAAGCAAAAGAAAAGAAATAATTATTCCTCCAGCAATTTTTTTATGCTTCGAGGCCATGCTTGAGTTTAATGCGCGCCATTGATTCTTTGTATTTTTTTACCGCTGGCAAAAAAGGCAAGATCTTATAGGCGGCCTTAGGCAGCCAGGAGCTGATATGGCCGCCCGTTTTCACATCAAACAATACTGAGTCAATCCATATTCCCGTATGTCCTTCACGAAGCATGGTCAGCCATAAATCCCAATCCTGCAAGCGTCTAATTGAATTATCAAAGCCGGGAAAATGCTCGCGCCGTATAAGCGAGGTTGAATGGATATAGGGCATGCGCCTCAACCGCTCTTCATCATAGGGGAAAAGCCGGAAAAGCTTAGAGCCATACCGAAAAGAACAATAGGCAAAACTTTTGTCCGGATTATCAGCTAAGACTGTGTACATTGTTTCCAAGGCTGTGGGCTTAAACGTAATATCGGCATCGGAAAAAAGCAAAAAGCTACCCCGCGCTCGCTCGGCTCCATAATTGCGAGTTGGGTTTGAGCCTTCATTTTGTTTAGAAAAAAAATGAAAACGACCGCTAGGAAAACGAGGCTGAAAACGCTCGATAACGCTTGCAATATCATCCGTTGATCCGTCATTCACCACAATCACTTCCCAATCAGAGAATGATTGTGTAAGAAGGCTTTCTAAGCAATCACTAATTTTCTCCGCCTGATTCCAAACCGGAATAATAATAGAAACTAAGGGATTCGTCATAATTATATAGGCCGTTGACAGCTCGTCGTATTGGCTCTATTATAGCAGAACAAACGCTCATTTCACAAAAAATCAAAAATCTGCCCATGATCTTAATTGCACTTGTTATTGCCTATCTTACGTGCGGCCTTTTCATCGCACTCATCAAAACAAAATATCTACTTAACACAAACCCCAAAGAATTAGAACCTGCTGAGCATTATATGCTCGCTTTTATTTTCCCATCAGTACTTATTAACTGTGTTTTTAACAACCGTACATATTGTCTTGTTTCATTCCGAGAACAGCTTTTATCTGAGTACCCGGAAGGATCAGGATTAGCTCCGCTCACTATTGAATCGCTCATGCGCTATACCGGCAGCAATCGCCAACAATGGCTTATGTTGTACATAGTACTATGCTCATCGTTTTGGCCAGTTCATCTTGGCTTTGAATATCTTAGTGCAAGTATTAAAATTTGCGAATCTCCAAAAAAATTTTACCGCTCATTTTTGGCGGAATAATAATCTTAAGCGGCTGCTCTATAAAGCCGCTTTTATTTTTAAAAATAAGTAAATTTTTTCAATTTGCCGCTGCCAGGTAAGCGCCTCGGCACGCTGCAAGCCGCTTTCGCCTAAGCGCTGGCGCAAAGCAGCATCTTCGTAGAGGCGCTTGATTGCGGCGGCAATGGCTTGAGGATTCTCCTCATCAACAATCAAACCATTAATTCCGTCAGTAACGGCGTCGCTTACTCCCCCGCTATGTCCGGCTATGACCGGCTTCGCATATGTTCCCGCATCTAAGTAGATGATTCCAAATCCCTCATAATCTCCGCCTATATTTCGAGCCGGCATAATAACCACATCAGCCAGCTCAAGCCAAGCGGCTTTTTCATCCGTTCGTACTGTCGGTAGCATAACAACATGCTCGCCTATGCCCTGCTCATCAATAATAGCCTGTATATAATTTTTATCAGGTCCTTGGCCGATAATAACATATCTAAGATCCGGAATACTTTTACGGAGACGAGCAATCGCCCGCAAGGTCATATCAACACCCTTGCGTTTAACTAGTCGTGCCATGGTCATTAACACAAAAGCATTACTTAAATTATAGTTATCCTCAAGGCGGCGAACTAATAAAGGACTGGCTGCGGGCGCTGGTTCGGCGCCCGGATTAACAACGATTAACTTAGCGCTGCTTAGAGGAAAATCTTTTTGAATCAACCCCGCTGTATAGCTATTAACGGCCACAATGGCGCTCGCCTTTTTTAAAATTAATGTGCTTATCCAACGCTTTCGTAGCGAACGCCGCGCCAAGGAATAATCAAGGCCATGCAGAACCACGCAATATTTAAATGAAAGCAGAAAAGATAAAAGCCAGGCAATGGTTCCGAGCGGCAAAATTTCGCCAACAATAAGCCATTCCGTTCCCTGCGCTTTGATGTTCTTATAGAGAGTAAGCACACCGGGAAGCCAGCGCCAAAATCGACTGCTTAATTGATGGTTAGAATTATCTACTACTTTTATTTCCTCGGGCCACTCCGAAGCCACATGAGCATAATAGGTTTCTACTCCCCCTACTGCCGGAGGATACTCTAAGGCGGCTAATAAGGTCTTCATACTGTTTTAGCGTTTGGGCGCACAAAAGAAGCGAGCACGCTTTGTATGTCTTCCTTAGTAAATCCTCGGAAAACAAATAAGGCAATTAAATATAACAGTGCGCCGAAAACAATGTTAACAATGGGATGGGTAATGCTTTTAAGCAAATACACTCCTATACCCATGCATATGCCGGCAGCGCTCACTTTTATAACCATTACCGCAAGACGCTTAAGGCGCAGTTTAAAAATCTGCGGAATAACGAGCCAGCCGAGTCCCAACATCACTATGCTCGTTATAAGATTAGTTACGCAAGCTCCCATTACTCCCCATTTCGGTATTAAATAAAAATTTAGAGCCGCACTCGCTATTGAAGTAATGGCAATATTAATCGTGTTTCGTTTTTGCCTATCACAAGCGTTCAATAATGAACCCACAGGAAATCCTAAAAACATAAAAGGGACAGCGAGCATAGTAACTTGCAAAGGCCAGGCAACGGCGCTAAAACTTTCCTTAAAAATGGTAATAATTTGATCAGCTAGCACAATAGTACCTATCATAATAGGAATACTGAGAATCAATGAATAGCTGATAGCTCGCTCAAATGTTATGGCTAATTGTTCACGGTTACGCTGCCAGTAGGCGCTTAAGGCGGGATATAGCGAAGCGGTAAAGGCCATGGGGAGAAACTGGATGGCGACAACAATCTTAAAAGGAACCTGATATAAACCCACAGCTTGGTCGCCAGCAAATTTAAATAAAAGGACGGAGTCGAAGTAAGTATAAAAACGCTGGAAAATGGCATAAATCGCAAAGGGCAGGGCCAAAAGAAAAACCTGTTTAAAGGTAGCGGCATCCCACGACAGACGCAAATGCAAGCCGGCTAAGCGACGAGCAGCGAGCCAGGAGTAGCCCAAGTTGAAAAGGCTCGCTAAGCCAAGCGAGGCCATTAGCCAGCGTATATCTCCGTTAATATTAATAACAATCAAGCTCGCTCCCAAGACAATGAGCTGGAAAATAACCGAGGCAATACTTTCAAATTTTAAATTATGGTAGCCGCGCAAAATAGCGTAAAAAATTCCCGTGAAGTTATCAAGCACCATCGCTATTGATGAAATATAGATGAGTTGCTTTGTTAAGGGATCATAGTGCCACAATCCAGTCCATATAAACAAGATGGCGAGCGTTGCCAATGAAAAAAATAACTTAGCAGTTAAAATTGTATTCGCGAGCGAAGAAGCGCGGCTTTCGTCTTTGGCAATTTCCCTCGTTAAAATATTGCCCAAGCCGAAATCAATAAAAATAGAAAAAATAGAGGTGATGGAAACGGCAAAATAATACTGGCCTAAATCAGCCGGTCCTAATACGCGGGCGTACATGGTAAAATACGCCAGCGATATAATTTTTTGCAGCACTAAGGCCAGCGTAAAATATGAGGTATTGCGGGCAATGCTGCTGATTTTTTCAGTCATACAATGTAAAACTATTAGTCCAATATATCATTTTTTCCCTAAAATATCAATAAAAATTGGAGCAACTAATAATACAAGTTGCTCCAATATATATAATTAGACCCT
>CALMNI010000134.1 GCA_937868555.1 uncultured bacterium
AAGATAATCTTACAACCGGCCTAGCGGCTTCTAGGTATTCTTTAAAAAGAGGATACATAATTGAACAACACAGTAAATCAAGATAAAAATCTTGAATTGAACAAACCATTTGGAACTCCAATAGCATGCCTTACTCAAATTGCCACAATAGATCCTGAGTTAATATTCATAATAGAAAACGAAAGCTCTGATCATGAAGTGGTCGCTGAAGATTTTATAAAAACACCAAAAAGAGGTCTTGAAATAGGTAAAAAGTATAAATTTGAGGTGATCCCTGTTTTGGAAAAAACTCAAAAAATATTCAGCTTACTGGCCCTTAAGAACTATTTGTTCGTTGGTGCTCAAGGACTTTTATATTTTAAGGAATTATGTCCCGAGTATACTTCGTTATTTAAATCAGAGGGTGCTATATTGCTTTCTCTAGATAAGAAACAAGATATGATAAACCCGTCTGATAAAGACATTCTAATTGCATATGTTAATCAGACAATGATAGAGATAACCGAACCGGTATTTGACTCTGATCCTTCTGGCGCATTTTCGTGTATATATGTGGGAGAGGAACCTACTGGAGAGAAATTTGAAAGATATGATTTCTGTCTCAAAAATTTAGAACCAAAAGAAACTTTTGGGCCAGGCACATATATATTATGCATTACCGAGTTATAAAAAAGAAATAAAATATTTTTAAAGTAAAAAATGACGCAACATACCATCGCGAAGAACTAAAATGAAACAATTGAGAACAGCCGCTGTTGAAACAGGGCAAGAAGCAAAAAAGAAGTTACCAAAGCCTTTGTATGAATATTAATAATATTCGCCCAAAGGTTTTTTTATTTTCACCTCATCTCCCGCCCCCTCCCCATCCTTGATCTTTTAATTCACCTCTCCCCCTTGCCTCTCCCCATCTTTGATGGGGAGGGGAGATGGTTTATAAGAACTTCTAATTCAGAAAGAACTTTTTGAATATTATTTTCCACGTCTTCTGACTTGATTCTTATTATAATTATCCCGTGCTCTTTAATAATTTTTTCTCGAATCTTGTCATATTTTTGAGAATCAGAGTTAGCATGGACGCTGCCATCTATTTCAATTGCTACCTTGAGCGCCGGGCAGTAGAAATCAAGAATAAAACCGGCAAGGGGATGTTGCCTTCTGAATTTTTTATCTAAAAAATTTTTTCTTCTCAATGCTTCCCACATCATTGCTTCGGATCTAGTTTGGTTTTTCCTTAATTCGCGAACTGTAAGTATCTTTTTAGGCTGCATAGATTTTTTAAAACCCCCTCGCCCGCAAGGCGGGAGAGGGGGTAGGGGGAGAGGTGAATTAAAGAGTCAGGGGTGCTGGAGAGGGGGTAGCCTGCCTGCCTGCCGGTAGGCAGGGGGGGGGGTGAATTAAAAAGGGAGAGAGGATGAAGGGGAATTAAGAAAGACAATCGGAGGAAATGCGGAGATTAATATTTATGGTTTATAGCCCGCTTCTTCGAGAAGCTGAGTAACTAAATGAATGGGCATCCCCAAAACACTTTCGTAGCGGCCTTCAATTCTTTCAAAATATGGTTTTAGGATGGGATGCTGAATGGCAATGGCGCCTGCGCGAGAGTAAGGATCGCCGTTTTCTATGAAATCTTCAATTACTTCATCGGGCAGTGGCTTAAAAAAGCTTTTTGTTATATCAACACCTTCATAGCGGCGCCCGGAAATCGTATCAGTGATAACAATAGCTGTAACTGTTTCAGGAACGGAGTTTGAGCGAGTCTTCATTAAAAAATGACGTGCCTCTTCTTTGGTTTCCGGTTTTTCGCATAATTCATCGCCCCACATTACGATCGTATCAGCCGTGATAATAAGTGCCGGCTCTTCAACAAGCACGGCTAATTCATCGGCTTTAGCGTGGGCAAGTATGAGCGGACGTTGATAGGGGTCAGTGTTTTTAACCAATTTTTCTTCAAGTGTCGGAACAACAATATCAAAGACGTATCCGGCCTCTTTTAAAATTTCAATGCGGTTTGTTGAAGACGATCCGAGAATGAGGCGCATATGTTATTTACCGTACTGGCAGCCCTTGCTTGAGCACTTCGGCGCACCTTCTTTGCCTTCGAGCAATGGCTCACCGCAATCGGGACACATTTCACCGGTCGGTTTTGAATTGAAGGCCGTTTTGCAATCCGGATAACGATCACAGGCATAAAAAATACCGCGACGGCTGCGCTTTTGCACAATGTTACCTTCTTTGCAGACGGGGCATTTAATCGAAGCTTCGTTGCTAACATTGAGATTTTTTATATTCTTGCATTTCGGGTAGCCGCTGCAGGCAAGAAAAGGCCCGAAACGGCCGACCTTGATAGTCATAGGGCTGCCGCATTTTTCGCAGACATCGTCTTTATGCTTTTCTTCAAGCTCCTTCATTTTTTCATCCTGCTCGGGTGAATTTTTTTTCAGCGATTTGATGTTCTTGCATTCAGGAAAATTTGAGCAGGCTAAGAATTGACCGAAGCGCCCGGTTTTAATAAGCATCTGATGTCCGCATTTATCGCATTTTTCTTCAGACATTTTTTCCGGCATGACATCATCCTTTTTAACTGCTTCATATTTGTTGGTCAGATTTTCATGAAAAGGTCCGTAAAAGCCGCTAATGACCGGTTGCCAGCCTATGGTTCCTTCGGCAATTTCATCTAAGTCATTTTCTAATTTAGCCGTGAATTCCATATCAACGATATTGGGGAAATGGGCGACGAGCAGGTCGATAACTACGCCGGCAATATCGGTTGGTTTGAGGCGCTTATTTTCATCGCGCTCAACATAGTTGCGGGCTTCAATGGTTGAGATTGTTGGTGCGTAGGTTGACGGTCGTCCAATCCCATATTTTTCCAATTCTTTAACAAGCGTCGCATCACTGAATCGAGCCGGCGGTTTGGTAAAATGCTGTTCAGGTTTTAGTTCCTCTAAAGTAAGTGTTTCTTTTTCTTGTAGTTCCGGAAGGGTTAGCTCTTGGCTCTTTTCCGGATAAATTTTTAGGTAACCATCAAAGGCAATCGTTTGTCCGGTGGCGCGAAATTCTCCTCGGCCGGCGCTAATATCAATCGCGACCTGATCTAATTCAGCTGCTGGCATTTGTGTCGCGACGGCGCGCTGCCAAATCAAGCGGTAAAGCTTTAATTGGTTAGGAGCTAGAAAATCTTTAATGCTTTCGGGCGTACGGGAAACTTCGCTGGGACGAACCGCTTCGTGGGCTTCTTGCGCCCCCTTGGCTTTTGTTTTAAAACGGCGCGGTTCATCAAGCGTATAATCTTTGCCAAGAGTCGAGGACAAATGGTCTTTAGCGTCATCAAGAAATTTCTGCGAAAGATTCTGCGAGTCGGTACGCATGTAAGTAATCAAACCGACGCTGCCTTCGCTGCCGAGTTCAATGCCTTCATATAATTGTTGGGCGATCATCATAGTCTGCTTAGCAGAGAAGCCAAGGAGGCGGTTAGCCGTTTGCTGTAAGCTTGAAGTTGTAAACGGAGCCGAAGGAGATTTTTTAGCTCGCTTTTTTTCAACCGCTGAAACAATATATTTTTCTTGTGACAATTCGGCAACTAAGGCATCGGCTGTGCTTTGATTTTTTATTTCTAGTTTATCAAGCGTCTTGCCGTCGAGCTTATTAAGTTCGGCAACAAATTGTTCTTTAGCGTTTGTTAGTACATGCGCTTCGAGGCTCCAGTATTCATCTGTTTTAAAAGCTTCAATTTCTCGCTCACGTTCAACAATTAAACGGACGGCAACCGACTGAACGCGCCCGGCTGAAAGGCCGCGCGCGACTTTTTTCCATAAGAATGGGGAAAGTTCATAACCGACGAGGCGGTCAAGAATGCGTCGGGCTTGCTGGGCGTCAACAAGCTTATCATCAATTGTCCGCGGATGGTCAAGCGCCTCTTCAATGGCTTCGCGGGTAATTTCGTGAAAGACGATGCGGGCGGTCTTGTCTATGGGCAATTTCAGCGCTTCAGCTAAGTGCCAAGCAATCGCTTCTCCTTCGCGGTCTTCGTCGCTTGCGAGAATCACTTCAGTCGCTTTTTCCGCTAATTTTTTTAGCTTAGTAACGGTTTTTTTGGCTTTAGTAGGGATGACATAGCGCGGTTTAAACCCAGCTTCAATATCAATGCCTAAATCTGATTTAGGCAAGTCGCGGATATGTCCAAAAGAAGATTCAACGGTAAAATTTTTACCGAGAAATTTTGAAATGGTCTTTGCTTTAGTAGGAGATTCGACGATGACAAGTTTCATATGACGTATTAGAAAAGGCGAATATAGTTCATATTGCCTATGTTTTTAACTAATCCTTT
>CALMNI010000135.1 GCA_937868555.1 uncultured bacterium
TTAAAATTAAAAATTTTACTTTACTCTGAGTAACAACTCAATTAACTATTTTTTGACTTTGATATTAAATCGCAGTCAGTTATGTAATGTATGATTATTAAATACAAAAATCCTAATCCAAACAATAGATCTAACTTTCCCCGACCAAAATCCGGGGATAGGCGATCTGCTCCTCGTCCGCTCGCGCAAGCAGCGCGCGCGGCGCGGCCCCTAACGCCATCAACGGGAACAAACCCCCGTCCAAGCCCTTCCCGGCCACCTCTGCGTACTGTTCGTCCGGCCTTAAGTTCTCCGCGTGCCAGCAATGACCGCCGGCCAACCGGGGGTTCAAACCGCCGACGCATGCCTTCAAATGGCGATCTTCCTTCTCATTTTTCCTCCGCCTCAGTGCATGCCTCTAAAGCCTCGGGCATTCCGCATGTACCCTCAGCCTCTTCCAAAACAGCCGCGCCTGACCGCCTCCGCGTCATTCCTATTGGGGGCTGCGAAGAGGTTGGACGAAACATGACCGTCTTCGAATACGGACAAGATATTGTTATTGTCGACATGGGCTTGCAGTTTCCCGAAGAAGATATGCTTGGCATTGATTACATCATTCCAAATATTGAATATCTAAAAGGCAAAGAGCGCAATATTCGCGGTGTTATCTTCTCGCACGGCCACCTTGACCACATTGGCGCCGCTCCTATTCTATTAGAAAAACTAGGAAATCCCCCTATTATTGGACGGAATCTAACTTTGGCAATGGTCAAACATAAAGTTGAAGATTATAAGCCAAATAGCTCCAAGACTCTAAAAACAATTCTACTGAAAGGCATTGAGGATAAACTGCAGCTTGGCGCTTTCAAAATTAGCTTCTTCCAAATCGAGCACTCAATCATGGATGCTGTTGGGGTAGCTCTCAGCACCCCCTGTGGCACTGTTATTCATCCAGGCGACTGGACAATGGAGCGTGACAAGCAAACCAATGAACCAATCCTTGATTATAGCCATCTCTCAAAACTCCCTCGGCCGACCATGCTCATGCTGGAATCGTTAGGAATGGTCAGCCATCACGCCAGCCCAACAGCGGATGACTTGCGTCGCAACCTCGAGGACTTATTAGCTAAAGCCAGCGGACGTGTTATCGTTGGAACCTTCGCCTCACAAGTTGAACGCGTTGGATGGATTATTGAAATTGCCGAACGGCTAGGTAAGCGCGTTGCTCTCGACGGCTACAGCATGAAATTTAATACCGAAATTGCCCGCGAACTTGGCTATATTAAAGCGCGCAAAGAAACCTTAATTAAGGTTGATCAAATAAACCAGTACCCCGATAATAAAATAATTATTATTTGTACTGGCGCCCAAGGCGAAGAAAATGCCGTGCTCTCCCGCGTTATTGAAGGCAGTCATCGATTCCTTAAAATAAAAAAAGAAGATACGATTATTCTTTCTTCTTCGATTATTCCTGGAAACGAACGCACGGTTCAACGGCTTAAGGACAACCTTTACCGCCAATGCGATAATGTTATCCACGGTAATCTAATGGACATCCACATTTCCGGACATGGTACGCGCGAAGATATCGCAACCATGCTGAAAACAATTAAGCCCGACTTTTTCATTCCAGTGTATGGCAATTATTTCATGCTTAAAGAAGCAGAAAAATTAGCTAAAACCATAGGCTTTAATCCAAAACGTATTATTGTCCCGGATAATGGCATGGTAATTGAATTTGATAAAGCCGGTTTACGTTCTACTAAAGAGAAAGTACCAGCCAACTACGTCTTTGTAGACGGCATGGGAGTTACAGACTCAAGCAATAACGTTGTATTGCGCGATCGCAAAATGATGTCAGAAGATGGGATGGTTGTTGTCATTACCACAATAGACTCAAAAACCGGCGAACTCATTTCCAGTCCGGATATTATTTCACGCGGTTTTGTCCACATGAAAGAGAACCAAGATTTAATTCAAAAGACCCGCCAAAAAATTCGTCTCTTAGTAAAAGGTAGGCCGAAACCTCAGCCTGGCGTTACAGAAGACGACTACTTAAAAAATAAAATCCGTACTGAAATTGGCCAGTTCCTATTTCAACATACTCGGCGCCGACCTTTGTTAATGCCAGTGGTTATTAGGGTCTAAGACTTACAATATTTATACACAGTAAGATAAATTATTAGTATCCTTTACATTTTTAATAATCTTGGCTATAGTCTAAATACTATGAAATATAAAAATGACCAATTTATAATCGTCCCAGTAAGCCCGACTTTCGCGGCGGGCCATTTTGATGTATAATTCATAGTTTACATTTTGTCATTAAAACCCGCCAAGTTGGCGGGTTTTTTGTATTTATTAGAACATTTATAATTAATCAAACACAAAAGGAGAAAAACATGTTACAAAAAACAACGTTTGGTATTATTGGCTCGGGTAAGATGTCCGAAGCCATAATCAGTGGTTTAATTTCAAAAAAATTAGTCCATCCAAAAAACATTACTGCCACCGGACCGAGGCAGGAACGCGGCACAGAGTTAGAAAAAAAATACAACATTGCTACTGCTCAAAATAACCTAATAGCTGCAACCCGTGATATTATAATTCTTGCCGTAAAGCCACAGGTGGTGAATAAAATATTAAACGAACTAAAAGAAAAAATCTCAAAGAAGGCAATTATTATTTCAATAATTGCTGGAATTTCTTTGGAAAAAATTTCTACCTCGCTTGGTTGTAATCAAATAGTTAGAAGTATGCCGAATACTCCTGGACGAATCAACAAGGGAATCACCGTTTGGACATGTGACAAGCAAATAACAAGACAAAAAAGAAGAAAAATTGCCCTCCTGTTAAGTGCATTGGGCGAAGAAGTATTTGTCGAGGAAGAGAAATATCTTGACATGGCGACTGCTCTTTCTGGCAGTGGTCCTGCCTATTCATTTCTTTTTATGGAGGCACTAGTAGACGCTGGTGTACGCATTGGACTGCCTCGTTATTTATCCGAAAAACTTGTAATCGAAACCGTTATTGGATCGGGTCAATATGCCAAAGAATCAAAAAACCATCTCGCGCAACTTCGTAATGATGTGACGTCTCCAGCAGGAACCTCGGCTGAAGCCTTATATCAATTAGATAAAACTGGCTTCAGAACTGCTATAAGCGAAGCTGTTTCAGCAGCTCATAAACGCTCATTGGAATTGGGAAAATAATTAATAAAAGCATTCAATATATATTGAATGCTTTTTTATAACTA
>CALMNI010000136.1 GCA_937868555.1 uncultured bacterium
ACTTGGATTGTATTTAAACGGCTCAACCCATAATAGAACTGGCCAAAAATACGCTTAGTTAAATAATTGAAGGGCCACATTTGCCCTACATGGGTATGTCCGGAAACCTGTAAACCAAAACCGGCTTTTTCTGCCACTTCAATATTCGTCGGGGAATGCTTAATCAAAATTGCCGCGCTGTCCGTATTAATATTCATAGCCTCAAGCACGCTTTGTTCGCGGGTAGCTTTAACGCCATCTTTATAGCCTATGCCAGCAATTTGCAAACCATCCACAATTTCAAAACGATTATCCAATATATGCATCCCAGCTGCTTTTAATCCCTTAAGGAAAGGCTCTGAATCTCCGAATTCTTCGTGATTCCCAGCCGCAAAGTATACCCCCTGGGCTGCTTTCAAATTTTTAAAAGGTCCGCTCAGGGCTAAAAAATCAGCCGGCGTTCCGTCATAGGCGTCACCGGCGAACAAAATAATATCGGGATTCTGAGCGTTAATGATAGTGGTAATTTTTTTTGCAAAAGCCTTTGAATGAAAATTACCTAAATGGGTATCAGCCACAACAACAGCCTTCCTGCCATTCCACTGCGGCGGTAATTTATCCAACGCCACATCCATATACCGCACTTTAGTTTGATAGGAATTCCAAATGCCGTACACACTGATCAAAAAACCTATAACTAAACAAGCCGCTCCTACGGAGTTAACATTCACCTGAGGAACTATCAGTTTCCCTAAGCCATATGCCATCCAAGCGACGATCGCAGCAATACAGAGCCAATAGGCTGTCCCCAACCACGACGCTGAAAACGTATAAAATATTCGAGTTAACAAGCCATAATACTTCATGCCAATAAATGTCGCGGCCAAAAAACTAAGCCCAAGAAAGGCTATGAGCCATTGTAAGTAAAAAAGAAGATTAGGATTCGAGAGGCTAAAAAAACGAATTAGAGATTTGTAAATAAACAAATGGCTAATTCCAAGAATTGCGACAACGATTAGTAATACAATAATAAAGGCGATGGGATTCTGTTTCATATTGAATGTAACTTCTTGCTTTCAACGCGAAGGCGCTGGCGTAAAAGTTGATAATCGGGCAAAGTCTTTGATACCAATGACCAAAAGCGCGACGAATGATTAAACTCTCCCAAATGGCAGAGTTCGTGAACAATAATATAGTCAGCGACGTCCAAGGGAAGCAAGGCGATACGGTAATTAAAATTTAAATTTCCTTTTTTTGAACAACTTCCCCAGCGAGTGCTTTGATTACGGATAGCAATTCGGTGATACGTGAATCCGTATATGCGATTATAGTGCTCAAGGCGTTCAATCACTAATTTTCGAGCTAATTCCTTATGGGCAGTAAATGCTTGCTCGCTCGCGAGAGACTTTTTTCGCCGCCGGCGCAAGAGTCTTCGCCGCCTAAATAAAGAGCCAAATATAACCGAATAAACCATAGATTGCTCCTATAACTATAGCTTTTTCAAGGGCATAAGTAAAGATAATAAAAAAATCCGCCTACTCTAAGAATAGACGGATTTAAAATATATTGAAATGTGGTTTTT
>CALMNI010000137.1 GCA_937868555.1 uncultured bacterium
TGTTGGGCAAACATTAGCTATGCACAATCTGACTCGGCGGTAACTGCTTCTCGCTCTTCAAAGATAACTTACGACCTTGGTTACATCGGACTCTTAGGAAATTTTAATTATTATGAAGACCGACAGACTAAAGATGTTAGTTTTCGCGCCGGCTTTGGTGCATCATATATATTCAAAAAAACGCGCGTTCAATCCTGGACCTTCGTTGATTATAACGGAGAAAACTTTATCAAAAATATAATGTTCAAAGTAGGATATACCCTTAACAATAACGCTTCTCTTTCCGCAGGGCATATCCCAACATTTTCCGCGCTGATGCGTCCCAACCCTATTTCCGAAGCTGGCCATTTTGAGAATTGGACAGCACAGCAATTACCAGGAGTTGCTCTCGGTGCGGGCATCACACTAAACGACTCAAACGCAACATTGGGCGTCGGCGTTTACAACAGACTACACAATGCCGAACTACATGGCTATGTAAACATCTCTGGACTGACATTAGTTGAATACTATAACGTCAACAAAAAAAACTGGGGTGCTGGCATTAATTTCCGCAACGATCTGGTTTGCTTTGAAGGTGTTATAACGGATAGCGTGTACGGAGTTCTTTCTTCAGTAAAAATCTCCAAGGAAGAAGATATTTCCATATACGGCGTACTGGGTGCAAACAGAGAAAAAGAATGGTTAAAACAAGAAATTGGAATAACCAAAAATTTCACAACAGGAAATTATTCGAAATTTTCTTTAAGCGGACTCTTTGGTCTCGGATATGAGCATAAACAAAAAATGGTAAGAGCGTATTTTTTAGTACATATTTAAAAAATAATTTTTAAACCACAAAAAATAGGCGTCATAATTAGTATTTTCTTTTTAACCTCCTTGAGATTATTCTTAAGGGGGTTATATTTTTTACTAGCCAAAAATGTAAGATACTGCTAATATTGGTTCATTAAACATGAAAACTATGGGTAGTATTTTCGCGGGCTTTGCAATAATTTTTTGGGGAATCGGGGACTTTCTTATACAACGCAGCGCCCGCCGCGTTGGCAGTTTAGTTGCTCTTTTTACAATGACAGCTTTTGGAGCTATTGTTTTCCTCCCTTTTTCGTATACAGAAATTATTACAATTTTTCACTCAAGGCCTCATGAGCTCGGTACTTTAGGCCTCGCCTCTCTTATTATTTTATGCGCCGGGTTATTACAATTCCAAGCTCTGAAAATAGGCAAACTCTCCGTTATTGAACCGATTTACGCGCTCGAAATTCCTGTTACTGCCATCTTAGCTTTTTTTGTCTTAGGCGAACATGTTAATCCGACGCAAATTTCTTTAATAACTATTATTATAGTAGGAATTTTGCTCGTTTCCATACAGTCGTGGAAGGCAATAGCAAAAAATAGTATTGAAGCTGGAGTGTGGTATGCCGTCGCGGCCATAGTGGCTATGGGAGCAGTAAATTTTATGGTGGGGCTTAGTTCTCGCCTTACAAGCCCTTTTATTATTCTATGGTTCTCCTGCACTTTTATTGCTCTTGTCATTTTAATTTATTTATTATGCACTCAACGCGCAGCTGAAATAATAAAAAATTGGCGACAAAACAAAGGCCTGCTTTTAGCCCTAGGGGCGAGCGATAATTTTGCTTGGCTTGCCTACAGCGCGAGTGCTCTCTATTTGCCGCTGGCAATTGCAACTAGCCTTAGTGAAAGTTACATCGCAGTTTCCGCACTACTTGGTATATGTATTAATAAAGAAAAACTGCGTACCCATCAAATAGTAGGCCTCTGTATTGTTATATGCGGAGTTGTCATTTTGTCCTTGCTAACTAATACCTAATATGCGCGTTTGGGATATCTCTCCATCATTACTCTGTCGTCAACATCTCCTCGGAGAACATAGGGAACTACATGGTCTTTGGAATATTTTAACAAAACACGGCAACAGCGGTGGCTATTCGCATCACCCCGAAACAAAACGCTGGGTTGGAAAATTAAAAGCTTTATATGCACGACATCAAGCGCTCGTCGCCGAAATGGAAAAGCGCGGCTATAAGCATAAAACGCCTCTTGATAAAAAATTTGCTACCGGCAAAGCTACTCAAAGCTTTTTTATTGATAGCCCGACAAAACAAAAAAAACTTCTTAAGGAGAAACCCTGCGATTGCCCCATAAAATAATATCCCCTGCCGTCAATGACAACAGGGGAATTGTACTCCTAAGAGATTAATAATTTTTGGATATCTTTTTTTGTATTCGAGAAGTTTATCGGGATCTTTCTCGGCTTTTTGTATTGCCTCAATGGAAATACTTTTTAACAAACGAAAGGACTCGTCTCGAAATAATTCTTTGAATGAACCTATATTCCGCTCGTAATAAAAAAGTACCTCTTCAGCTGAAGGTTCTTTGACTGAAACAAAAACAAATAAGCAGGAAAAAACTGCCTCTTTATAAAGCCAGGCATTAAAATGAAGATTGAACACAAAGGAACGCATTCTTTCCACCGCAATAATTAAGGCAAACATCTGAAATATCTCCGGCAGACCTAAGGCCATGAGAGTAAACAGCGTTAGCATATAACTTACTGCGAAAATAATATTGTGTATCAAGCGCTCCTCTTCAAGATATTGCGTCAGTAATTCAGCTCGCTCAGTAGCGATTTGTTCTAAATGAACTATATGTATCATTTTTTATTTTGGTTTTTTATAATCAAAACATGCTCCAAGAATTAAGTCAATATCGAGCCACGAGCTTAGTATATGGTATAATATCTCTACATCTATGCCTCCAAAAAAGCTACCAAAACTCTTGATTTTCGATGGGAACGCCCTTATTCATAGGAGTTTTCATGCTTTACCGCCGACCATGAAAACAAGTAAAGGCGAGATCGTAAATGCCGTCTACGGTTTTACGGCTTTTGTTTTACGCGCTATTAAAGAGTTTAGACCGGAAATGGTAGCGGTCGCTTTTGACGAAAAGGGCGGCAATTTTAGGCATGTCACCTACGACAAATATAAAGCTAATCGCGTTAAGGCCCCCGACGAATTATATTCGCAAATACCACGCGCCCGCGAAATTGCTGAGGCTCTCGAAATCCCCGTTTTTAGGATCGCCGGCTGCGAAGCCGACGATGTGATTGGAACCATTGTCCGCAAAGTCAAAGATGCTGAAAAAATCATTGTTACCGGGGATATGGATACTTTGCAACTTGTCGATGAACATACCAAAGTTTATACGATGAGCCGCGGCTTTAATGACAGCATCCTATACGACGAAAAACAAGTTAAAGAACGCTATGGATTAACGCCAGATCAAATTATTGAATTCAAAGCTTTGCGCGGCGATCCTAGTGATAATATTCCCGGTGTTAAAGGCATTGGCGAAAAAACCGCTATCGAATTATTGCAAGAATTTCAAACGGTAAAAAATCTTTACAAAAATTTAAAGTCCGCTGCTATTAAGCCGCGTATTAAAGAATTACTGGAACAGCATAAAGATGATGCTCTCATGAGCCATGATCTTGCAACTATCCGTTGTGATATTTCCTTCCCTTTTGACGAAAAAGCGCTATCCTTCGGCGGCTTTGATAGGCAAAAAGCTGAGCGCTTATTTATTGATTTGGAATTTAAATCGCTACTTCCCCGCCTTTCGCAAACCGGCGTCATTGATAAAAAAGCTTCAACACTTTTGCAAAACGCCCGCAGCGCTGATAAATTTAAACGGGATCAAGAAGAATTCAACTATACCATTGTTACTACCGATAAAGAATTTTCTTCTTTCTTAAAAAAACTAAGCGTGCAAAAACGCTTTGCTTTTGACACTGAAACAAGCGGCCTCAATCATTTTCAAGCCGACCTCTTAGGCGCTAGTTTTAGTTGGAAGAATGGCGAAGCCTATTATCTTGTCATAAATCAAAAAAATACTAATACCAAAAACGGGAAAAAAGATTTATTTAGCTGGAATAAAACAATTGCATCATCGGACGCCGCTATGCACCCCTGGCTCGCGAAGCTCAAACCGATTATGGAAAAGGCGGGTATAAAAAAAATCGCCCACAACGGAAAATTTGATATTAAGATTCTTAAGCAATTCGGCATTTCAGTCCAAGGCCTAGATTTTGATACCATGATTGCCGCCTATGTCCTTAACCCCGGCAGCCGCCACTACAGCCTTGATGATCTTGCCTTTGACCGCCTTGGCTTTGAAAAAATCAGTACCAGCGACCTTATAGGCACCGGCAAAGAGGCAGTTGAATTTTCGGCTTTAGCAATAGAGCGTCTTGGAATTTATGCCTGCGAAGATGCTGATATTACGTGGCGATTGTATGCTGGATTAGAAAAAGAACTTACCAAAGAAAAGCTGAAAAAACTTTTTTCAACATTAGAAATCGACCTCATCCCCTGCTTAATTGAAATGGAATTACAAGGCATTAGTCTTGATACCGCCTATCTAAAAAATCTTGAGAAAGAAGTTGACGCCGATATCGCGGCCATTCAAAAAAAGATTTGGAAAATATGCGGTAAACAATTTAATATTAGCTCGACTAAACAATTACAAGAAATATTATTCAAAGATCTCAATATCTCAACGGCGGGATTAAGCCGCACTAAAACAGGAATTTCAACCGGCGCCGATGAACTAGCCAAGCTCAAGGGCCGACATGAGATTATAGATCTTATCACTAATTATCGAGAATTAACTAAACTAGCTTCAACCTATATTAAAACACTGCCAGAGCTCATTGAGTCCACTACTAACCGCATTCATACCTCCTATAATCAAACTATTGCCGCCACCGGTCGCCTTTCTTCAACTGATCCTAATTTACAAAACATTCCCATTCGTACTGATTTAGGTCGTAAAATCCGCCGCGCCTTTGTTGCCAAAAAGGGCTATGAATTAGTGAGTATTGACTACTCGCAACTTGAACTGCGTATAGCCGCTCATATCACCAACGATCCGGTTCTTAAAAAAGCCTTTAAAAATAACGAGGATGTACACACCGCCACCGCTGCCCTTATCAACCACGTTGCTCCTCATAAGGTAACAACAGCCATGCGCCGCCAAGCCAAAACTATTAACTTTGGCATTCTCTACGGACAAGGACCCCATGGATTAGCGCAAACTGCCGAAATCTCCTATGAAGAAGCGCGAAAATTTATAGAAGAATATTTTAAGGCCTACAAAAATATTAAAAAATATGTCGATGAGACTATCGCCACCGCCAAAGAAAGCGGCTATGTCGAAACGCTGTTTGGCCGCAAACGCTACTTGCCTGATTTAAATGCCTCTAACGCTATGGTCCGCAAAAGCGCCGAACGCATGGCCATCAACACCCCTATTCAAGGAACAGAAGCTGACATGATTAAATTAGCGATGATACGCGTTCATGATTTAATTGAAGAAAAATATAAAGGACGCATCTCCCTATTACTACAAGTTCATGATGAATTACTTTTTGAAGCTGAACCGGCAGTAATAAAGACTGCCGTACCGGAAATTATTAAGATTATGGAAAATGTTATAAAACTTTCCGTTCCTGTTATTGCTGATGCCAAGCAAGGCGTAAATTGGGAAAACATGAAAGCCTTATGAAACCAATATTAAAAAAACTAGAATCTGAAAAAATTGCCCTTATTGGGTTGGGGTCGGAAAACTATGCCTTACTGCGCTTTCTAATAAAGCATAAATTTAAAGGCGCCCTTACTGTCTATGATAAAGCTTCAGCAAAAGAATTAGGCGCTCGCTACAAAACTCTGAAGAAAGCCAAGCAGATCACCTGGCGACTGGGATTTCCTCATTACAATGAAATTAATAACTCCTCTTTGATTTTACGTTCACCGGGGGTATTTGTATCGCCCGCGCTCAGAAAAAAACTAGCCCGAGCAAAAATAAAAATTTCCTGTCCCATGCAATTATTCTTGGAGCTATGCCCATCAAACCATACTATCGGCGTAACCGGCACCAAGGGCAAGGGAACAACTTCCAGCTTAATAAAGGCAATTCTTGAAAAAGGTGGTAAAAAAGCCTGGCTAGGCGGAAACATAGGCATTGCCCCTTTTGAGTTTATAGAAAAAATAAAGAAAAAAGATTGGGTTATTTTAGAATTATCAAGTTTCCAGCTTGAGGATATTTTGCAAAGCCCCCACATTGCCGTATTCACTAATTTCTCTCCGGAACATCTTGCTGCCGCCGACCCTCATAACGATAACTATCATGTGAGTTTACAAAAATACTGGCAAGCAAAGCTTAATATTTTTGCTTTTCAAAAGAAAAACGACATTGCTATTATTAATCAATCCATACGCCGTCCCCTGCCTGCTCTTGCGAGCAAAATAATCCGCTTTGCATCCTCCGATCTTCCCTCTCAACTTCAAGGCGAGCACAATAAAGAAAATATTGCTGCCGCCGTTGCTGTTGCCCAAAATATTGGAATAAACGCCAAGGCTATCTCGGCTGGAATTCTTTCTTTTAAAGGACTGCCCTATAGGCTGGAAAAAATTACGGTCAAAAATGGCGTAACCTACTATAACGATAGCTTGGCGGGAAACCCCAGCGGTGCTATGACAGCCCTTAAGGCTTTTTCCACTCCAGTTATTTTATTAGCCGGCGGCGCTGATAAAGGTGCTCGCTTTAATGCCTTAGCAAAATTGGCTTTAAAAAAGACTAAGGCAATAGTTCTATTGTCCGGCGATGCCACTCCCAAACTAAAAACCGCTCTTATAAAAGCGGGCTATAACAAAAAAAATATTCGCTTAGTACATAACATGCCGCAGGCCATCGCTGCCGCCCGAGCATTTGCCAAGCCCGGAGATACGATTTTACTGTCGCCCGCCTGCGCAAGCTTTGGCTTATTCAAAAACTATAAAGACCGCGGCGACCAATTTAATGACTGCGTAAGAAAAGGATAAAACCGAACTCTTATTTAATTTATAATTGGAAAGAAAAATGCGAGATACTTTTGTATTTCGATTAAATTTAGCTTATTATGAGTACGTAATTTTGACTCCGCATCTATTGAGATAGGGATTTTAAAATAATCTTCCAGGGCGATGATATCCTTTACCTTTTTGCTATTATAGCCCCCTGCTATAGCGATATGGCTTATTCCTCTTTTGATGATTTCCGCTACCTTACTCTTAATAGCTATAAAGTTCTCGATCGATCCAGTGCCGAAGCTTTCATCTAAAAGTAAGAATACATTATTCATTGTTAAATCTTCAAGGAATTTCTGACTTTCTAAAAGTGGATGCTGTTCCTTCCTAATTTGAAAAATAATATGCTTGGCATGCCACGATTGGAGAATCTCGAGATCAATTTTCGGCAAATTTTCTTTTTTTTGTATGCGAAATTGCAAAGAATAATCGAAGGTTAATAAATTAAGAAAATTCCTTAAATCACGGAAGTATTTTCGATGGCCGCTATAGTCAATATGCAGTACAAGATATACACTATTATTTTCTTTAAAATAGCTAGCGAAGTCATTTATTATATGGGTAAACTCGCTGTCTTCTAACTCACCTTTGTCCGGGAATATGGGTATACCTATAAATATCTTTCGTCCGCGTCCGTTGCTATCAAAAGAATTTATCAAGTCTGCAATCTTAGCTTGATTGCTGCTGATGTCAGTGCGATATAAGGTAACACCAACATACGGTTCATACGTCGGGGCATAATGAAGAAATTTTTGTTTTTTTGTAGCGACATAAGCCGAGCTATGGATAGTTTCGGTGATTTCTAAAGGCTGCATTTTCACATGATATCCAATACGTTCTAGAACTAACTTTTTGTATGGATTGTTAGATAAGAGGATCAATGATGGTTTTTGTTTATTACAAAGCAGTTCAAGAATCTCGATAACATCGGAATATTCACGCATGTCTGGTCCTCCGCTCAAAAGAGTATTAGCATCATGGGTATCTATGCCTTCACTCATGAGATTATACGCTTGAATTTTTTTAAAAAGTCCCATATTGCGCCCCTCTTGGCGATGGTATATAAACACCCCATTGCCGTGTTTCGCAATTAGTTCCAAAGCTTTTGCTTTTTGTGGCCCGCAGTCGCACGTTAGCGATCCAAATACGTTTCCCGTGAGACATTCAGAATGTATTCTTAAGAGCACTTCTTTAGATGTATCTAGAGTAGGGCTGCATAACGCAAGTGGTTCTTGCCCAGGACATTTTTGCCATACGAATATCCTAAAAACACCGTACCTTGTTGGGATAATAGAAGAAACAATGGGTTGAGTTTTTT
>CALMNI010000138.1 GCA_937868555.1 uncultured bacterium
CTCGATTTTGAAATAAAGGGCGGAAAAAAATTATCAGGCAGCATTACAACTAACTTTTCAAAAAATGGTTCGGTTGTTTTATTGTGCGCTGCTTTGCTTAATAAGAATAAAACCACCTTGCACGGGATTTCGCGCATCGAAGAAGTCAACCGCTTGATTGAAGTGATGGAAAGCTTGGGAGTTAATGTTCAGTGGATAGGCAAAAATAGCCTTGAAATTAAACCGCCCAAAAAGATTTCTTTTAATAACTTGGATAGAGCGGCGGCTTCGCGTATTCGTTCCAGCTTAATGTTAATAGGACCGCTTATACATCAAGTGGCTGATTTCAAATTGCCGCATGCCGGCGGCTGCAAAATGGGTAATAGGACGATTGCCGCCCATAGGTATGGATTAGAAAAAATGGGAGTTGAAATTCTTACGAATGATAAAAATTATCATGTTCGCGCCAACAAGCTAAAAGCTGCAGAAATTGTTATGTATGAAGCCGGTGATACTGCCGCTAATAACTTACTGATGGCAGCAGCTCTTATTCCGGGAAAAACTGTTATACGTTTTGCGCCGCCTAATTACCAAGTGCAGGAACTGTGTTTCTTTTTGCAAAAAATGGGCGTTGTTATTGAAGGCGTTGGTACGACTGATTTAATAGTTCACGGCATAAAGAAGTTTGACGCTCCGCTTGAGTATCACAACAGCGAAGATCCTATTGAAGCCATGATGTTTATTTCGGTCGCTGCCACGACCAATTCCAAGCTGCTTATTAAACGCGCGCCTATTGATTTTTTGTCAGTTGAATTGTTGAAGCTTGAAAAAATGGGTTTGCAGTTTTCTTTGTCTAAGAAATACCACTCATATAATGGCCATACAAATTTGGTTGATATCACGATCCTGCCTTCAACGTTGACTGCTTTAAGCGATAAGATACATGCTTTGCCGTATCCGGGAATTAACTCAGACAACTTGCCTTTTTTTGTGCCCATTGCCACCCAAGCCGAAGGCAAGACGCTTATTCATGATTGGATGTGGGAAAATAGGGCGATTTATTTTACTGAATTAAACAGGCTAGGAGCCGATGTTACCTTGGCTGATCCGCATCGCGTATTCGTCGTTGGGAAAACCAAATTAAAAGGGGGCCAAGTTGTGTGTCCGCCTGCTTTACGTCCGGCAATGATTATTCTCATTGCCATGCTGGCGGCCGAAGGAACCTCGATTTTGCGCAATGTCTATTCGATTAATAGGGGCTATGAAGAGATAGCCGAACGCCTTAATTCAATCGGAGCTGATATTAAAGTGTTAGAGGGGGTATAGAGCTTACTAGAAAACAATCTTAAGTATGAAGGACTGGTATCTCGTTGCTGAAACAAGTGCCGCTAAGGCGAGTCAGGATTTTTTAGAGCTTTCTTATATACCTGCCCTTACGGAGTTAAAAAAAATTACTCGTAACCTTGATTCTTTAGCAGTTTTTGTTGATTATAAAAAGAATATTGTCCGAGAGTATATGCGGAAGAGTGAGATTGATCGCAAAGCCATGTTTGGCTGGCGATTTTTTTGTAATGATAAAAAATACACTTCCTATCGCGAACAAACCGCCGCAGTTCTTAAGGAAATTGCTTCGTTTAAAAAGGAGTTGGAAAATCATCCGCTTGATTCTTTGACTCTAAAAAACCGTGCTTGTGTAATACGACGGGGCCAGCGCCTGTATAAAAAATCGTTGGCGCTATATTTACTAACGCAGCCTGAATACTGCAGGGATATAGAAGCATATCTAAATAAAGCTCTTGAATCGCTTATTCCGGCATCTCAGCATGCTGCTGTGGCGGCGGTAGTAACAACATCGCTGCCGCCATCGTACCTTGAACAGGAACGCCTAGATTGGCTTTCTAAAGTTATGCTCGCCAAGGTTCAAGGACGAAAGGCCGCTCTTGTCCGCCATTATAAAACATATAAGTATATGGCTGGTGGCGTAGAGTATGGCATTTTGTCGCTTCACTATTTTCAAGAACTATATGAGCGGGAAAAGAATATCCCCCGGGTTCGTCTAGAAAAGGAATATAGAGGCATGGTTGGCAAAAGAAAAATAATAAAGCAAAAACAGGACTATATATTTCAAACATACCGCTTTCCCAAAGAGTTAAGAAAATTATCTAAGCGGATAGCGGAATTAGGTGTGCTGCGACTCCATATGAGGGTGCTGGGCTGGCAGTTTTTTAGCTATTTTTTCCCCGCAGTAATGGATAAAGGCTATCTGCCCTCTATTCATTCAGCGAAACATAGTTTCCTCCTAACAATAACTGCTGAAAAAGGATGTGCCTGTTATCAAGATTCGCAGGCGCGGCAGGAGTATCAAAAAATTATAAAAAAGCCTCAAGATGCAAATCTTGAATTACGGGGTATCTCCGTATATGGAAAAAGAAAAATACGTGGAAGGGTTCTTGTTTGGAAATGGGAAGAGGGCAATAGCGCTTCGCTTTCCCAAAAAATTTCTAAAGATACTATTATTGTTGTCGGCCAAACACGCCCCTTTCTACTGCCGCTCTTGCGTCAAGCCAAGGCAATTATTACTGATGAGGGCGGGCTCTTATGCCATGCGGCTATTATTTCGCGGGAGTTAGCGATTCCCTGTATTATTGGTACGAAAGTGGCCACTAAACGCTTAAGGTCAGGAGACAGTATAGAAATGGATATGGCAACGGGCAGTATTCGGGTGCGGTAATGTGCGCTTGACACAGAGGCAACATTTGCTAGACTAAAAGAACAATTACATATTTGTATCATGAGCGGTGGCGAGGGAACTAGCCCGGTGACCCACCCGACAACCACGGATTAGTCCGAACGGTGTCAATTCTAGCTCCTTAGGGAGGAAGATATGCAAGCCTTATCTTTTCCTTGGAAAAGATTTTTTTTATTTTATATAGTATGCCAACAATTCGAACCTGTGAGTTTGTTTCCCCTAAACATCCGGATAAGCTTTGCGACTATATCGCCGATACTATTCTTGATGCGTATTTAGCCCAAGATGTAGACAGCCGCGTTGCCGTTGAAGTAATGGGTGGACACAATCATATTACCTTATCGGGAGAAGTAACAAGCCGAACCTCGCTCGATCTCATTGCTATAGTGCGCGAGATTGTCGGTGATACGTATGAGATCCATCAATATATACAGCCGCAAAGCCCGGAAATCGCCGCCGGCGTTGATACGGGCGGAGCTGGAGATCAAGGAATTATGATTGGATACGCCACTAATGAAACGCCAAGTTTAATGCCTAAAGAGTATGCGTTGGCGCGGGATCTGTGCCAAAAAATTTATGAAGTATATCCTTATGACGGAAAAGTGCAAGTAACGCTGAAGGATGATGAAGTCGATGTTGTTGTTGCCAGTTTTCAAAATTCACATAGCGGGGATCTTGAAAAAATGGTTCGCGAACTATTACCGTCAAACGAATATCATATCAACGAAGCCGGCGAATGGTCGCTGGGAGGCCTGGACGCTGATAGCGGCTTATCGGGAAGAAAGATTGTTATTGATGCCTATGGGCCAAACGTCCCGGTTGGCGGCGGCAGTTTTTCCGGAAAAGATTATACGAAAGTCGATCGCAGCGGAGCCTATATGGCTCGTAAAATCGCTGTTGATTTGTTGAAAAAAAATAATGCCAAAACAGTTCTTGTAAAATTGGCCTATGTTATTGGGCGAAGAGAGCCGGTTATGGCAACAGCTTTAATTGATTGGGTTGAGCAGCCCATTGAAGGATATGACCTTAGCCCCTCCGGCATTCGCTCTTTTTTGAAGTTAAAGGAATTTAAATTTAAAGAAGCAGCGGCTTGGGGACATTTTGGTCGCGGTTTTGTTTGGGATTTATAATTCTCACAAAATGGAAGAAAAAATTAAAAAATATTTTTTAGAAAAAGGCGCTGAAGCTTTAGGTTTAGAAGTTGCGCATTCTATTGTTATTTCCGAGATTAAGGGCGGTGATTATAATTTAAATTATAAAATAGTCATTAATAATAGATCTTATCTACTGCGATTAACAGCCGAAGCGCAAAGCGGGCGTAGTGATCAAGCTCGGTATGAGTATGAAACTCTGCGTTTTCTAATGGTAAGCAACCTTGCGCCGCGACCGTATTATATTGATGATTCGCGGAAGTATTTTCCCTATGATCTTATTATCGAAGAATATATAGAGGGTAATAAGATCATGTACGAAGAGGGGTCTTTGCGGCGCTGCGCTCATGCAATTGCGGCCTTGCATGCCCTGCCAATTCCTCAAAATTCTTTTTTTAGCGCCTGGGAAAATCCGCTTGAGTGTCAGCTGAGTGCAGTCGAAAATGCTTTATTGTTATATCGCCAAAGGAAAGTTGCTGATAAAAAATTAGTAGCAGCGCTTGAAGATAAGCTTCTTATGACTAAACAAGATATTAATACTACAAGCGTTGTATTTTCTCCTAAAAGTTTGGTTCATACCGATTTAGTTTTCAGTAATATGATTGATACGGGAGAACGAGTATATATTATCGATTGGGAAAAAGCGCGCATTGACGATCCTAGTTATGATATTGCTGTATTTCTTTCTCCGGTCGCCAATGTATGGGACGCGCCACGAGCCTTAAACGAAAGCGAACAGAAGATTTTTTTGAAAGAATATATAGAACACAGCGGCGATGAGAGCATTGCTGAAAGAGCGGAACTGCGTTCAAGGCTTTTTACTATGCAAGCAGCGCTTTGGGCAGCCGGGAGAATAGCGGACGTTGAGGCCGGCAGTATACGGGCCGAGTTAGGAAAGCTCAATTACGAGCGCTATCAGCGTGTTTTAGCAGCTTGTAACTTGCTGTGACGCGCTGTATAGTAAAGGTACTATATATAACTATATGAGAGAAAAACAAGTATATTGGGTTATTATCGCTGTTTGCATAGCGGCGATTGCGACTTACTTTTTTACTTCTAGACAGGTTCACGCTCCTGTATTGCCTCCGGTTGCCAATGTACCGTATGAAGGAGCAGTTAGCTTGGAAGGCGTATCCGTTTGTTTGCCGCATGTTGAGTCTGATGGTCCGCAGACATTGGAATGTGCCTACGGTTTGCGCACTGATAATGGTTTTAATTATGCGTTAGATACAAGCAAGGCTCCTTTGGATAATGAGAGCGGCCCGGGAACTAATAAGAGAATCAAAATTGAGGGCACCCTCGTTCCTATTGAAGCAATCTCCAATGATTATTGGCGTAAGTACGATATTAAAGGAATAATCCAAGCAAATTCTTTTGAAGCCTTGTAGATTGTTACCGTTTATTATTTTTTATTTATATGAACAGAGGATTAGAACAAATGGAAAATTTTTCACGCGAGAATATTAGCCATTCTTCTAAGCAAGAAAAGGGTTATTTAATCGAAGAGAATCAAGAGGAGAGCATCGAGGCTACCTCAGCGGAAGCAAAAGAGAAGCCGGAAAATAAAACTGAACAGGAAAAAACTTTTCGTAAAGAAAAGGTGAAAGAATGGTTGGATATGACTTTGTATCACATTAGAAATAATGATGAAAAAATGAGGGATCCCGAGGTTATTAATTCAGTTGCTTCGAGAGAAGCGCTGGCAATGAAAATTATTGCTGCTTTCGATAGCTCCTCGGAAGTAAAGGGGTTTATTGAACGAGGAGAACCGCAGCGAATACATATCCGTTGGAAGCTTAAATGGGAGACATTTTCCGGAGAAAACGGCAAGGCGGAAAAATATTTGACAACGGCCGGTATTTTATTAAGCGAGGCGGAGGATATTTCAACCAAGTCTCTCGATGAAAATGCTGATGACGGCGGTGCTGTTCTTCCTGAGCATCCTAATCTATTAAGCCCCGAAGACGAGGAGCGCTTGAAAGGAAAAAGGGTTGTTGAAGAAAAAGAAAGAAAAGATGGAATGATATATACACTCTAACCATATGTCTGAAAATTTTGAAAATAAGTTAGGAAAAGTATTTGATTCTGAAATCCGCTCCCATGTTCGAGAAACTAAGGAATGGATTAAAGATGACGAAGAAGTCATCCGTGAGGCAACTGAGGATTTAAAATTTCACATCGAGTGGCTTAAACTAAAAGAAAGTAGCCTGGAACAAGATAAAATTTTTAAAGAAGATGGCGATTTTGATCCTAAATCCGTTGATGATTCAATTGAGTATACGCTTAAGCGCATAGAAGAAGTTAGCAAGGAGATTGAAAATATGAAACAGAATATTGCTGAATTTACACTTAATAAAGCAGAGCATCAAGCATATATCGATGAATGGAATGAGGCAGAAAAAGAATGGGTTGGCTTGTGTATGAAAATTGATCCCAACAGAAATAACTAGATATGGGTATTTTTGTTTCCATTGCTAGGGAAGCTGAAGAAGCAATACGCAGCCGAGTTTTTCCTGGTTGCGTTATTGGTTTTGTAAGAACGAATGGAAATCGGGAAATCTATCCTTTTGGAAATTTTACCTATGAGGCGGACGCGCAACAAGTCACGGCTGAAACAATATATGATGTTGCCTCTATTACTAAATCAATTCCGACCGCTTGTTTAGCGTTGCAGCTTATTGAACGTGGACAACTTAAGTTATACTCTTTGTTAAAAGAGTATATTCCTGAGTTTTCGAATTCGGATCGCGATAGTGTTTCTATTAAGCATCTTCTAACATATACCTTGGACGGTTACGGCTTAGCGCGGCACATGGACAAAGATAAAGACGGCCTTTTACAACTTTTGTTAACTAAGGATTTTGAACAGCGGCCAGGAACTGTTTTTAAATACACTAATATTCCAGCGGCGCTGTTAGGATTAGTTATTGAAAAAGTTACAGGAGAAAGCCTTGATGTCTTAGCCCAGCGAGAATTCTTTACGCCCTTGGGAATGAATTCGACAACCTTTCATCCGGAAACTTTAGACCAATCACTCATTACGCCAACAGAAATAGATCATCGCGGCGAAGTCAGGGGAGCGGTGCATGATGAAAGCGCCCATATCTTTAAGCAAGGCGGAAAGGTAATGGGGCATGCTGGGATTTTTTCAACAGCCAATGATTTATTGCATTTTATGGAAATGCTCCTTAATAAAGGAAACTTTGCTGGAAAAAAATATTTTTCTGAAGAACTGGTCGATTTAATGGCTACTAATCAAATTGCTGAACTGAATGACTATACGGGTTTAGGCTGGGAGCTTTATCAGCCGCGCTATATGGGCGAGCACTGCGGTGAACATACTTTTGGTAAAACAGGCTTTACTGGAACATTAGTGGTTGCCGATGTAGAAAAGGGGATAGCGTAT
>CALMNI010000139.1 GCA_937868555.1 uncultured bacterium
TATAAACTAGCAGCAGGGTTAAAACAGGGCGTCATTGCGAGAGCTTGATGCCCTTTATTTAAAAATCTGTAAATGCCGGGGTCGAGAAGGGAGTTTTGAAAATTTGTAACCACGTATTAGTATTTACTTACTATAAACTAGCAGCAGGGTTAAAACAGGGCGTCATTGCGAGAGCTTGATGCCCTTATTTTTTTACGGCATTTTACTTTTTGAAAGCGAAATAAACTGCACCGAGAAGGAAACCGAAGCTCACAAGGTACTTCCACTGAAATGGCTCTTTAAGATACAGCACAGCAAATACTGTGAATACGGTAAGGGTAATTACTTCCTGGATCATTTTCAACTGGAAACCATTGAATCCATCTTCAAACCCAGCCCTGTTAGCAGGTACCATTAAACAATATTCAAAAAAAGCGATTCCCCAGCTTATGAGTACCGCTTTCCATAAAGGCAGGCTTGGATCTTTTAGATTTCCGTACCAGGCAAACGTCATAAAGACGTTAGAAAAAACAAGTAAAATAACAGTGCGCATATCGGGCGTTTTAAGATTAGTCTTCGTATTTTCTTCTTTTAGCCGGCTTAAACTCCATTTGTTCTACCAGCGATTCAGGCGATGGATTTTTTGTGACTGCATGAGATATTTTGTATAAGGCGGTCATGAGAAAAAGGGAAAAAAGAGTTTCGCCCCAGGTAATCCAGTATCCCCAAAAATTGTAAACAGCGCCTTTTGCAGGCTGTGAAAGCTCATAGATAATATTAACTCGCTGGCCCTCCTCAAAATTCCTGAAAAAATAGCCGGCTTTTATACGGTATTCTTTGCCCTCGACCGAATAAATAGCAAATGGCTCTAACTCTTTGCTTAGCGTGTCTTGTAAAAAATGAATGACCGCCTTACCCATTTCTCCATCAAAATAGTCTGGTTGCCTGCTAAACAGGATGTATAAGCCGAAGCAAACAACATATAAAACGAGTGCTGGTTTAAACAAAATATAAAGAGATGAGCGTTAAAATAAAAAAGGATCAGCAGCGGTAAAATTGC
>CALMNI010000140.1 GCA_937868555.1 uncultured bacterium
TTATCAATATTATTTAACACTATTTAGTCCGGGCTGCGCTTTCGCCATGCTCTTGATTTGTCCGGCTAAAAATGACTTGTATGTCCTCAAATTCTATTCTTGATACTATTATCAACCAAACACAAGCTGAGAAAATCAGCCGTCTTGATGTTGTCGATATGATAGATAAATTGTTCCGTGAGCTTTCCGAACGCGAACAAGACATCCTTAAGCGCCGTTTTGGTTTGGATAAGGCTAAAAAGTCCACTTTGGAAGAAATTGGCCAAACCCATCAGCTTACCCGCGAACGCATACGCCAAATTGAAACCGGCAGTATCAACAAGATCAAAAAGCTTGATGAGATTGCCGATGTAGTCAGCGATTTGCGAACTCTCGTTAATCAGCTCTTAGAAGATCACGGTGGTATGATGGACAAGGAATATCTTTTTGATATTTTGCTTATGCTCGCTATTGACGCCGAAAAAAGCAAAGGAGCCGATAATCAAGTCTACCGCAACCATTTCAACTTCATTCTTGGCCGTATTCTTGATGGCGATTTCAGCGAAGTTGAAAATTCCCGTTTCTTTAATTCTTCTTTCCGTCTTCATTACCAAGAATTTGATCATCTTGAGGAAATTGCTCAAGAGCTATTGCGCAAAGTTAAGAACGCCAAGCGCCTTTTTGTTACCGAAGAGCTTTTGCAGTCAATGAAGGAACTTGATTCTTATAAGAAGCATGAGCCAAAGCTAAAAGGTAAAGACGGACTTGATCTTACAAAAGCTTTAGAAAACCATCTTGATCCTGAAGAAGCCAAGCTCGCCAACGAAAGCAAGCCCTTGTATTCATTATTGCGAGCAATGAGCGAAATTGGCCAAAACAAATTCGGACACTGGGGTCATCGCGATTGGCGTGACGTTAAGCCCAAGACCATCAATGATAAGATTTACTTAGTTTTGAAGAATAACGGTAAGCCCATGCATTACCAGGATATTGGTAAGACTATCAATACAACCGGTTTCGATGGTAAGACCGTTAATACTGCTACTGTCCATAACGAATTAATCCTTGATGATAAATACGTTTTGGTAGGCCGCGGTTTATACGCGCTTAAGGAATGGGGCTATACGAAAGGCACGGTTGCTGACATCATTGCTTCTATTCTTGAAAAAGCAAAAACCCCTTTGACTAAAAAGGAAATTACCGAACAGGTAATGAAGCAGCGCATGGTTAAGAAGACGACTATAGATCTTGCCTTGATGAATAAGAAGCGCTTTGAACGGGTCAGCGGCGGCAAGTACGCCTTAATTGCCTAAGCTATTATTTCTTTACCCCGTCCTGTCACTTGCTAGTGACTGGGCGGGGTTTTGTTTTAGCCTACTTCTACTTTAATTTTTCCTTTTTTTCGGTTATACTATAGACATGACTATCACTTTTGATATAAGTGGAATATTGGCGTTGGCCGACGTGCCAACGGAAGTTGCTCTCTACCGAATTTTCTTTTGGTACTTTGGTTGGCTGCCGGTAGCAATCGTTGTTCTGAAAGGTTTTTTGCAGATTTGGCTGCATGAAAAAAGAGAAAACTACGAGCATCATCAAAAGTTTGTTTTGCTCGCTATTGATGTTCCTCGCAATAATCAGCAATCATTGCTCGCCGTTGAAAACATGCTGACCTATTTTGCCGGAGCCCATGGTTCGGTTAATTTAATTGAAAAGTGGGTTGAAGGGAAAGTGCAGCTTAACCTGGCTTTGGAAATTGTTTCCATAGGCGGGTACATTCAATTTTTGATCCATACACCGGTGCGTTTCCGCGACCTTGTCGAAACGGCAATCTATTCGCAGTATCCGGACGCGGAAATTTATGAAGTTGAAGATTATACCAAGCAGGCGCCTAAGCGTTTTCCTGATCCGGAATATGACATGTGGGGTACCGAGTTCATCCAGGTCAAACACGAAATTTTGCCTATTCGAACCTATCCGGCTTTTGAACATGAGTTCGGCGAGGATAATACAAAATTCCGCGACCCGATGACATCGCTCATGGATTTAATGAGCAGCTTGCGCAAAGGCGAACAGCTATGGTATCAAATCATGCTTGTACCAATTAATACCGATTGGGCTGAGCATGCTTTGCATTTTATTGATGAAAAAATGGGTAAGTCGCATGGCAGCAAGAGTTTGGTTGATCGCATTGTTAAAGGTATGACGGCTTTTAGCGAAGCAGTCTATCAATTATGGGGGCACATCGAAGAGCACGAAGAAAAGCCGCAGATTTTGAAGTTTAATGAAATGGATCCTATGACCAAAGCGCAAATTGAAGCGGCTCATCATAAAATGAGCAAAATGGGCTTTGAAGTTTGTATTCGCATGATTTATTTGAGCCGCAAAGAAATTATGAATAGGCGCAAAGTAGCCAATGGTTTCGTTGGATATATAAAGCAATTTAATACTAACGATCTAAATTCCTTAAAGCCGGATTCTAAAATGACCATGACCTCGGCTCATTACTTTTTTAGAAAATATCGAAAGCTACGTCGTAGAAATCGCTTGATATATGCGTATAGGGTTCGCAGCGATATGAAAGGACGCAAGCCATGGATTATGAACGTCGAAGAAATTGCAACGTTGTGGCACTTTCCGCTGGATGCAATTACTAAAGCCCCGCTTATACAACGGGCTTCCGGTAAGCGCATTGAGCCGCCTATGTCCTTGCCTATCGATACTGAACGCCAAACTTTAAGCAAAATTGATCCTATCTTTGATGACAATTATAAACTTCTTGATGAAGAAGATGAGACAGCTGAAAAACCTGCCTTTGTAGGCGAACATGCTGAAGTTCCCAAAGCCAAAGAGCCTGCATTTTTTGACACTGAGGAAGAAGAGCAGGCATCCGGGGACATACCTCAATCCGCAACAGAGCCTATGCAAGCTGAAGTTAAAGGGGAAGAAAATAATAACGCGGCTGTAGTAAAAAGCGAGATTCAACCTTTTGAAGAAACAATTCCAGAACCAGTCTCAAAAAAGCGCGGAGAGGCGCCGGATAATTTACCTTTTGCCTAATATATGAGCGACCTTGCTTTATTTGCGGAAACAACTTACCGCAATCAAAATCGAAAATTCGGCATAAAAACTGACGACCGCCGCCGCCATATGTATTTGATTGGGAAAACCGGTATGGGTAAGTCTACTATTCTTGAAAACATGATTATCGAGGATATACGCGCTGGGCGCGGCGTGGCTGTTGTTGATCCGCACGGCGACTTGGCGGAGAAGGTTATTCAATATATTCCGAGTAATCGCATTAATGATGTCATTTATTTCAATCCGGCTGATACCGAGCATCCTATTGCCTTTAACGTCGTTGAACAGGTCGCGCCTGAATTACGACATTTGGTTGCTTCGGGATTGATCGGAGTTTTTGAAAAACTATGGGCAGATTCATGGGGACCTCGCTTGGAATATATTTTAAGAAATAGCATTTTGGCTATTTTAGATTATCCGAATTCCACATTGCTCGCGGTTACGCGCATGCTGTCCGATAAGCCGTATCGCAAGAAAGTTATTGAAAAAATACAAGATCCGGTTGTTAAATCATTCTGGACCAAAGAATTTGCCGGCTATGCCGATAAGTTTGCCGCTGAGGCTGTTTCGCCTATTCAAAACAAAGTCGGACAATTCTTGTCGAGTTCGCTTATTAGAAATATTGTCGGTCAAACAAACTCCGCTCTTGATCTCCGTGAAGTAATGGATGAAGGCAAGATTTTAATCATGAACTTAAGTAAGGGACGCATTGGCGAAGACAACTCGGAGTTATTGGGTTCAATGGTCATTACAAAAATTCAGTTAGCGGCGATGAGCCGGGTAAACGTTTTGGAAGGCGAGCGCCGCGACTTTTATTTGTATGTCGACGAATTCCAAAATTTTGCCACCGACAGTTTCGCTAATATTCTGTCGGAAGCTCGTAAATATCGTTTAAACTTAATCATGGGTCATCAATACATTGAACAGCTCAGTGATAAAGTTAAAGCGGCTGTGTTTGGTAACGTCGGGACGCTTGTTGTTTTCCGCGTCGGAGCGACTGATGCCGAAGAGCTTGTTAAGGAATTCACGCCGGTATTTACCGAAGAAGATTTAGTCAATTTACCGAGATTCAATACCTGTTTAAAGCTGATGATTGACGGTATCGCTTCCGAGCCTTTTTCAGCCCGGGGCTTGCCTCCACTAACAGAAGCAGAAAAAACTGGTAACGAAGAAAAAGTTATTCTTGCATCCCGCCAGCGGTATGCGGGAGAACGCAAAGAAATTGAAGAAAAAATTATGCGTTGGCATGAAGAAGATGAAGCGCCGAAGCCGCAAGTTATACATGCAACACCGGCATCAAACCAAGGACCCGCTAGTTCTCCTATGCTCGGAAATTCCCCCGCTTCTGTGCAATACGGAACAAATCCTCAGACCGCCCCATACCAGCAACAGACGGGAATGCAGGGCAGCCCGCGGGGAAATATGCCAGCGAGCAATCCAACCCCTTCTCAGCCTATAATGGATCCTTCGGTGTATAAGTATGAAGCCCAATGTTCACGTTGCGGTAAAATGACCAGAGTGCCTTTCCAACCTGATGGCGTGCGGCCGGTTTTCTGCAAAGAATGCTTGATGATAATGCGCCAAGAAGGCGAACAGTCCGCTTTGGAAAGAAAAATGATCAAACAGCGAGAGATTGAGCAATTAAGCGGACGCCCGCGAGAAAATGTTATCCCGTATCGAGCAGAGATAAAATCGTCAGCAGCGCCGTATCAGCCAAAGCAACCAGTATCCGCACAGTATGTGCAGCAAGCGCCTCAGGCCGCGACTCCTCGTCCGGTGCCACTACAGCGCCCAACGCCAACGCCAGCTCCGCCCTTTCGTCCCCAGGCTATTTTTAAACCCGCTCCTATAGAAAATGCGCCTTCGTCGCCAGCTATGTCTTTGCGCGAATTGTCTTCGCGGCCGCCTATGGATTTCAAAGGACGGGAAATTCCTAAAGCTCCTGCCTCTGTAGATCCTATAGAAAATGAAGTAGTTATTTCAGAAGAGCCTTTTATCGATCAAAACTCGATTTCTCCGAATCATAATAACGGAGCTCAATCTGTTCAGCATGATCATCAGCGCGGATCCTTGCGTCCGGGCCAACCTATCCGTTTTAACGACTAAGGCATGCGTTTTATTAATCCGTCAGCATTGCGGCCGGAAATATTTTTTTCGTCGGTGCCGTTATGGAATTGGGACATTAACGGTTACCAGGTAGTTATGATTATCTGGAATATTTTTTTAGCTATTCTTTCGATTTTTGTTTCTTATTATTTTCTCGAACTTCTTCAAAAAAGAAAAATAGAGACATGGAAAAAAGTTGCGGTAGGAATTATATGGCTGTTGCTTGTTCCTAACACCGCCTATGTTATGACCGATGCTCGTCATATTATCGGATATTGCCCGGTTGAAGAATATGGCAAGGTTTGCACTGAGAATGCTTGGATGACTATTTTCTTTTTCGCGTATGCCTTGGTTGGCTGGGTAACTATGGTCATGTCTGTTTTACCCTTGCGGCAATGGATACAAAAGAAAAAAGGGAAACGGGCTTCACTTGATTTCATACTTGCCCTTATGCCGTTGATGGCACTTGGAGTTTTACTAGGTCTTATTAATCGCTGGAATAGTTGGGAAGTGCTAAGCAATCCAATATTGATTTTTAAAACGCTATTAGCGTATGTGAGTGATTTGACGTATGCTAAGAACTGGTTTATTGTCAGCATACTGTTATATATCTTATATTTTGGCGGAGAGATATTATTTGGAAAATTTAAATTGTCATTTCGAGTTCGTCCGCAGCAGCGGCGAACGAGAAATCTTAATGTAAAATAAGATTTCTCAGTTCTTCGCCTTCCGGCGAAGGCCTTCGAAATGACATTACATTTATTATGGACTATTTAAAAGTAAGCAAAGCAACCGATCTCCAAGGCACAGATAAGCGCTGGTATCGTTTTTTGGAAATGCTTCCGGGATTGCTTTCCTGGGGAACGATAGTGGCCTTGTTGATTTTATCGTATGCGCAGCCCGTAGGGACGGCTATTTTTATTATTTTGTTTGATATTTATTGGTTGTTCTTAGTGGTTTTTTTGGGGATTCATTTATTGGTATCCTATCGCTTGATGAAAAAACAGCTGGCAGTTGACTGGAAGAGCAAGGCGCTGGCGCAAAACGGTTGGAAGGATCTCTATCATGTTGTCATTATCCCAACCTATACCGAGAGTTTGACTGTTATGCGCTCGACCCTTGAGGGAGTGTTGGCTTCAGATTATCCCCGCGATCGTTTTATTGTTGTTGTTGCAATGGAGGAAAGGGCCGGCGAAGCAGGCGTTGAACGCGCAAAAATTATTGAAACAGAATACAAAGAAAAATTTGGACGTTTTCTTATTACCGTACATCCAGATGGTATTGAAGGAGAATTAAAGGGCAAGGGCGCTAACCAAGCCTGGGCGGCCAAAGAATTAAAGCGCCTTATTATTGATCCCGAAAAAATTGATTACGATAAAATTTTAGTCAGTGTTTTTGATGCGGATACAGTTGCTTATCCAGATTATTTTTATTGTTTGACTTATTATTTCCTTACTGTTGAACATCCCTACCGTTCTAGCTTCCAGCCTATCCCTGTCTACCATAATAATTTGTGGCAAGCTCCTTTTTTTGCGCGCGTCGCTGCTTTTTCTAATACTTTTTGGCAAATGATGCAGCAATTGCGTCCGGAAAAACTAGCGACGTATTCATCCCATTCAATGACCTGGCGGGCTTTAGTGGATATTGGTTTTTGGTCTACGAATATGGTGAGCGAAGATTCAAGAATTTTTTGGCATTGTTTTTGCTACTATAAAGGAGACTATAGAGTTGAGCCCATGTATTTCCCCGTATCAATGGATATTTGCATGGACAAAGGCGTGTGGCGGACGGGCGGGAATTTGTATAGACAGCAGCGCCGCTGGGGCTGGGGAGTAGAGAATATTCCTTATCTGTTGTTTAATACGGGCAAGCAATGGCCAACGCTTCCGGGCAGTGCAAAAAAACGCTATCTGAATCATATTTTTGTGCAGCTGTATGGTTTTCATTCTTGGGCGACGAATGCTTTGATTACTTCTATTTTAGGCTGGCTGCCCTTGCTGCTGGGCGGCGATAGATTTAACGCGACTGTTCTTTCAAGCAATTTGCCGGGAGTGACTAAGTTTTTTATGACCTTAGCAATGGTTGGTATGATTTTGTCGGCTGTTATTTCGGTTCTTATTTTGCCGACCGGTAAAAAACCAGCTTGGTGGAAATATATTGTCATGCTTGTTCAGTGGATATTCTTGCCGGTTGTTATTATTCTATTCGGCGCTATTCCCGGTCTTGAAGCGCAAACGCGTCTTATGTTCGGCAAGTATATGGGCTTTTGGGTAACCCCGAAGCATAGGGAAAGCGAAGAACAGATTTAATTCTTGACTTTTAAATCCAGATTAAGCACAATAACTAAAATTTTGTTTTTTAAATAAATA
>CALMNI010000141.1 GCA_937868555.1 uncultured bacterium
GGTTGTTTGCCGGATGGCCAGCGAAGGCATAGATTATGAAGTTATTTTGGTTGACAATGCTTCAACGGAGCCTTTTACCCCGCCGCATGATGATAGGATTATTTTTATACGCACGGAAAAAAATTTTGGTTTTGCCGGGGGAGTTAATAGAGGACTTGCCAAAGCCGGCGGAGAATATATTGTATTGCTGAATTCTGACGTTATTGTCCCTATCAATTTTTCGAAAGATCTTATTGCTAGTTTAGAAAAAAATACAGCTGATATTGTCGGGCCCCGTTTTAATTATCCTAATGGAAGTTTTCAGCCCAGCTGCGGATTTTTTCCTACAATTGCACGCGAGCTTATTCGTTTTTCTATGCTGGGGAAAATAATAGGCGGCGGTACGCTTATCTATAAAAATAGCATTACGGCTCCTTTTTTTAAAAAGGCGCAAAGCGTGGATTGGGTAAGCGGCGGCTGTTTGCTCGCAAAACGCGAGGTACTGAGCGAAGGATTGGATGAGCGCTATTTTTTTGGCGTTGAAGATTTTGACCTTTGTTTTCAAACAAAGAAAAAAGGAGGGGTGATTGTCTATGATCCCTCTGTGAGCGTAATCCACTATCACGGTTTTTCATCCGGCGGTCGCCGCTCGACAGCGAGCTTAGCTAATGAAAGCAGGGGAATGGACTATTTTTTGAATAAAAATTATCCCGCTAACGTATATTTACGGAAAATTGTTGCCCTATTATATAGATTTAAAATAGCAATCCTACGTTTATTCGGCCTATGAAAATTTTATTAGCCCACAAATTTAACTTTTTAAAGGGGGGAGCCGATAAATACTTTTTGGAATTGGCTGAAGCCTTAGAGAAGAACGGGCATACCGTTATAAAGTTTTGCATGCAGCATCCTCATAACGCGCCCGACAAGCATGAAAATTATTTTGTTAGCCAGGTTGAATTTAAGGGAAAGGGACTGTGGCAAAAAATGCGCTATGCAGGAAGACTTCTATATAGTTTTGAAGCCAAGCGGAAATTCGCTCGCCTTCTTGAGGCGACAAAGCCCGATATTATCCATATCCATAATATTTATCACCAAATCTCGCCTTCGATTTTAAGCGTTGCTAAAAAGCACAGAGTCCCAGTCGTCATGCATTTACACGACTATAAATTAATTTCCCCTAATTACATGATGTTTAACCGGGGAAAGATTGACGATTCCTGTGTTGGCGGCGCCTATTATCGCTGTTTGCTTAAGCGCAGCTTTAATAATTCGTGGGCGCAAAGCTTATTGGCGACGATTGAAATGTATCTTCACCATAGCGTCCTCAAGCTCTATGAAAAAAATATTGACATGTATATTGCGCCTTCAAAGTTTATGCGCGAACAAGTTATACGAGCGGGCATTCCAGCAGATAAAGTGAAAGTTATTCCATATTTTGTTGGTGGAATTGAAAACGATAAACCGTGTTATGAAGTTGGAGATTATTTTTTATTCTTCGGCCGGCTTTCCGCGGAAAAAGGCGTTGATCATTTATTGCGCGCTGCAGCGCTTGTTAATGAGATAAAGGTGAGAATTGTCGGCGAGGGTACTGAACTATCTTCTTTGCGAGCGCTTACTCACGACCTCGGCATTACAGAACGGGTAGAGTTTTTTGGCTCCTTGTACGGTACTGATTTAAAAGAGATGATTAGACAGTCTCGCGCCGTTATTGTCCCTTCCCTTTGGTACGAGGTTTTGGGCTTAGTTAATATCGAAGCCCAATCTTTGGGCAAAATGGTAATCGCTGCTGATATTGGCGGGATCAAGGAGGCGCTAAGCCCCTTTTTGCAGGGATGGCAGTATCCCTTTGATTCTATTTCAGCTTTGGCACAACGTTTAAAACATTTCCCTACTGACTCCCGTATTCTCGAGAAAGAGGGGGGAGAAAGCCGGGCTTTTGTGCTTGCACATTTTAGCCTTTCTAGTCATTTGCCTGCTATACTGAAAGTGTATGAAGAAATACGGATGGAATACTAGTACTATTGTTTTTTTATTATTTGTTCTGCTGGCTTTTCCGGTTGGAGTTTTTGCTAAAGACACGTATCCAAAGCTGGCTAATTATTATTTAAATTTTTTTCGGCAAGGCGATTATGAGCAACTTGCTAAATGGGATTTACTCGTGATTCAAGCAGAAATGACGGCATATAATCCGGCTTTTTTTGAATATTACCGCCGTGCTAATCCGGAAGGCAAGGTAGTCCCTTATATTTATCCGGCTTTTTTTTACGAAGAAGCCAGCTCGGCAAATTATGCCGGCTTGCCATTGCGTAAATATGTCTTGGACGAAGTCAACTCGCGCAATTGGTGGTTAAAAAGCGGCAACGGCGGCAGCGTCTACGGCTGGCCGCGCTTACGCGCCATCAACGTCACTAATCCCGATTGGCAAGATTTTAATGTGTCCTATTTAACAAACAAATTGGGAATGAGTTCCTGGGATGGCATCATGTACGATATGGTAGATGCCGAAATCGGGCACTATAGCCAAAATGGCATTGATATAAATAATGATGGCAGCGCCGATTCAATAGGCCTCGTTAATCAAAAATGGCGTGAAGGAATGGCTCAGCTTTTTTCTAAAACGCGGCGCGCCTTAGGCGATGGTAAATTAATTATTACTAATGGAAATTCGGTTGACATGTATCAACCTAATATTAATGGACGAATTTTTGAAAACTTCCCAACACCCTGGGAGGGGAATGGGAGCTGGCAGGCAACTATGTATCAATACTTACGCCGTCTGCCCGGCTTAAATAAGACTCCGGCAACCTACATCATTAATGCGACGACTAATAATACTGGACGTATGAATGATTACCGCAAGCTGCGTTTTGGCTTAGCGAGCGCTTTGCTGGGAGATGGTTATTTTTCTTTTGACTTTGGCGATCAGTCGCATCAACAGTTATGGTGGTATGACGAGTATGATGTAAAGCTCGGGCGCGCTGAAACTTCTTATTTCAATTTGCTTGATCCTAATGATGATTATGTGAAGGCCGGATTATGGCGCCGTGATTTTGAAAATGGCGTAGCGATCGTTAATTCGACCTCACGCGAGCAATTGTATATTTTCAAACATGAAGAATTTGAAAAAATTAAAGGCGCGCAGGATCCGGGAATTAATAATGGCGCCAAAATAAATTATATCCGGTTGGCTCCTAATGACGGGGTAATTTTACGAACCGTTAAAAATGATATACGCGGGCAATCTTTTGTGAATGGTGATTTCATGCGTGTTTTTAATTCAAAGGGAGTGCAGCCACGCGGCGGATTTTTTGCTTATAAAGCGGAAGCGACGGCGGGCAGCCGGGTGCTGATTGATGATCTTGATTCTAATAACAGCTTTGAGCGAATGGTTGAACGCGCCGGCAAGATTACCATTAGCGGCGCGGGGAGAAAGACAACAACAATCGTTCCCTTTGGGGTGGCATTTAAGGGCAAGCTTTCATTTGGTGCCTATGATTTTAATAACGATGGCTTTAAGGAAATTGTCGTCGCTCCGCTGAGCGGCGGCGGGCCTCAAATATTGATATACAGCCAAAACGGCAAGCTTATTTCTAAAGGCTTTTTCGCCTTTGATAAAAATTTCCGCGGCGGTGTTCATATTGCCGTAGGTGACATTGATCAAGACGGTAAGGGAGAAATCATGGTTACCCCGGCTTCCGGCTTGGCGCCAACCGTAAAAATATTTAGCGAACAAGGAAAGGCCTTGGGATCATTCTTAGCCTATGATAAAAATTTTAAGGGAGGAGTTAATGTCAGTTTTGGCGATATTGACGGGGACGGCAAGAAAGAAATTATTACCGGGCCAAATGCTGGCGGGCCTCATGTTAGAATATTTAGCGTCGCCGGCCAATTATTGAGCCAATTTATGGCTTTTGATGCTTCGGGCAGGACTGGCGTGCGCGTCAGCGTAAGCGATATTGATGGCGACGGCAAAGCAGAAATTTTAGCTGGTACCGCTAATTTTTAAAGAGACTTTTAATTTGCTATACTTATCTATATGACTAAGAAAATGAATCCTCAAATCGAACCAGTAAAAAAGGAAAATTCTCTTGTTGCTTCCATAACAAAAATTCTTGAGAGGTTGCGTAATAGGCATGAACGTCATTATCGTGATAGTTATTTTTATCTTTGGGCAGACTTATTGCTCGCAGGTATTTTAGTGGGTTTGGCTATAAGCGTTGTCTGGTTAATAATATGGCAGCCTCGGCCAGAATTTTCTTTGGAGGCTACAATCGATTCAGCGCGAGTTGTCAGCGGGAATATCCATGAATTCACCATTGATTATAGAAACGGTGAAAGTGGCCCTATTACGGCAGTGGCTATTTCGTTAGATCTTCCGCAAAATTTTTCAGTTATCTCGGCTTCACCGGCAGATATCTTTGATTCTGCTTCCAATACTTTTCATATCGGTGATATGTCAAAGGGACAGCGAGGGCAGGCAAGCATACGAGGGATTGTTGTTGGTTCGCCCGGCGATCGCCAAAGTTTAGGACTACACGCGGATTATCAATTTTCTCGGGTGCAAAAAAATTTACTTGATTCGCTTTCATATACTATTGATGCGTCGGCTTTAGCGTTGCAATTAAAAGTGCCTGAGCGCGTATATATAGGCAGCAATTTTTCCGGCGAGCTTGATGTCAGCAACGGCGGGGGAGGCACTCTGAGCGGCTTACGAATCCTTTTTCCCAGTACGGATTGGGAAATTTCTTTTGACGAAGCGCCGGATGGCAATAATTCATTGACGGTGCCAAGTTTAGCCGCCGCAGAACATAAGCCCTTAACATTCACGGCCAAAGCGTTAAAAACTGGAACCTTTGATTTATCTGCTGAAGCGAGCATAACGTATAATCAAACGGAGTTAAAGCAAAGTACGGTTTCGCAGCCCATTATAGTCGCTGAACCGGCGCTATCCTTAACTGCCTCCTTGCGCCAACATGCTGTCAGCGCGACGGCCCCTTCCGCACCTATTGATTTGAGCTTTGTTAATAACGATAGTGAGCCCTTGGAAGCTATTTCATTCACTATTTCTGTTGCTGATAAAAATAGCAGCGTCAAAAGTCTTTCTTCTAGTAATAAACATATAACAGTTCGCGGCCTATCACTCGTATATACGCCTCTCTTGGCTGGTGGGAAAAAAGATTCTGTTTCAGCGGTTGTTGAATTAGAGCGCGGACATGTTGAAACGGTCGATGCTGTTCGTTTGAATGTCAGCGTTAGTTATAGGCTGCGCGGCCAGGATTACGAATATATGATAACGGCTGGTAATCTTAAGTTCAATTCTAATCTTAGCTTAAGTTCGGCTGGCTACTATTACGGCCCCCAAGGCGATCAGCTCGGAGTCGGGCCAATTCCGCCGCGCGTCGATATCCCGACGACATATTGGGTTATTTGGCAGGTAAATAATTTGGGCAATGAAGTAAAAGATATGGAAGTAACGGCGGATGTGCCCGAAGGGGTTGCCTGGCCGGATCAGCAAAGCGTGACGGCGGGAGAATTAAGTTACTCCCCGGTAACTCGACGAGTATTATGGCATCCGGGAGGTATTTCCCAAGGCGGAGGCAACTATAGAGTCAGCTTTGCCTTGACGCTTGTTCCTCGGTCTAGTGATATTGGGAAAGTGCCAAAGTTGCTTGAAAATATTCATTTTTCTGGCAAAGATAGTTTTACCGGAGCCCAATTAAGCCGTGATTTACCAGCAATTACAGCCAATATTGAAGCCGATAGGCTTTCGGCAGGCAAGGGGACGGTACTGCCAACAGAGTAGAAATTGCTTAATATTAGGCCAAAAAAGGTCAGGGCAAAGCCCTTGACTTTTTTTTATTAATGTGGTAAGATTCTCTATTACTCATGTAATAGATTTATAGTTGTGCGTATTATATTTTATGAACTATATGAAAAAAATTCTTTTTTCTTTTGCTGTCGTAGCCTTGGCTGCCAGCTTTTTAATCCCGGTACCAAGCGGGCAGACGCTTACTAAGTCGTATTACGGCGGCGACGCTGTTAATTACAACGATCGTTTGGTTGTTGCGACGGCTAACACCGGCAAGATGGAGCTATTCCTTCTCGCGGGCGATGGCAACCTAAAAAAGTTTGTTTCAATGAAGTCATACGACCCGCGCTTTGGCAAAGACGTTGATTTCAAAGATGTATTGCTTAATAACGAAGATGGCCGCTTATTTGCGTATGCTGTTGATGGCAAGGGAGTATATAAATATGATGTCAGCGATTTGAAGACAGCTGTTGAAGTAGCTCGTGTTGTTGATACGACTGATTATATCGGCGGTTTAGAAAAAATCGGCGGATATGTCTCAACTGTTGGAACAAAGGGAGTTACGATGTATACTGGCAATTTAAAAGCCTATGATCGTTACAAGATTGTTGTTCCAGGCAATTACACCTTTAATACTACCTCTGCGGGCAGCGATAAATTCATCTTTACGGTCGCTGACGATACTATTAAGATTTTTGACCGCGAAAGCCGCGTAACCCTAACTGATATCCCGTTGTCCTTTAAATGGGGCGGCGAACGATACAAGCGTTCCTTGGTTGATGATCGCTTTAATAATGCTGTCTATGTTGTTGATGACCAGGCTTTGCGCAAAGTAAATTTCCGCGGTGAAATCGAAAAGAGCTTTCGCCATACTGGTTATTCCGGATATGATGTTGTGTCTTCCACTGATAATAGTCACCTCTATTTCTCTGACGGTATCGGCGTTGTAAAGCTTCGCAAGAGCGATTTGTCAGTTGTTGACTATACCTATACGCAATCGCTTGCCAACGGCAACGGCTGGGCAATGGGATTGCAGGCAGTGAGTATGCCTGATGGCGATAAAGTTGTTCTCTTTAACGGTTCTGGAATTTTTGTCCTTGATGCAAACTTAAAACCGCTTAAGAATACAAATAGCGAATTAACGATTGCAACGACAACTGATGAGGAAACATACCCAACTGTTATTGAGCCGGTTTCTCTTGCTGTTGATCGCAACCGGGCAGCCGCTAATAGCACTATCGTTCTCCGCGGCGCTGGTTATGGGCAAAATGAAAATCTCCGGATTGAGTTTGCCGATACTATTATCCAAGCTCAAGCTAATGAAGCCGGTAACTTTTCAATCAATATTACTGTTCCCTCGGTAAAGCCTCGCCGTACAGACATTAAAGTCATAGGCGAAGCTTCACATATCAGCTATAGTTTAGGTTTTCAAGTTGAATAAGAGTTAATTATAGGTTAGGACCATGCATACTATGAAAATAGCTTTTATCGGACAAAAAGGCATTCCGGCCGTTGGCGGCGGAGTTGAACGATACGTTGAAGACGTAGCGGTTCGTTTGGCTGCCCATGGGCATGACGTAATTGTTTACACGCGTCCCAACTATACGCCTGCCTCTCAAAAAGAGCATAAGGGAGTTACCTTGCGCAGCTTGCCTTCAATTGCGACAAAGCATCTTGATGCGGGGACGCATAGCTTCCTTGCCTCTGTGCACGCTGTTTTTGCTAAAGTTGATGTAATCCATTACCAAAGTATTGGTCCGGCTTTTTTCTCTTGGATTCCTAAGATTCTTCGGCCTAAGACTAAAATAGTTTCAACCCTGCAAAGCCGCGACTACGAACATATGAAATGGGGCGCCTTTGCTCGTTTTATGTTGAAAGTAGGCGAGAGCATAATGTGCCGCTGTTCCGACGAGCTTATTGTCGTTAGTGAAGCGATGCGCAATTATGTTGCAACTGAGTACAATCTTTCTCCAACGGTAATTCCTAACGGCGCTAATTTGTACGAAGTTTTGACTGAGACAAACCATTTAAAGAATTGGGATTTAACAAAAGACGGTTATATTGTTGCGATTTCCCGCTTAGTTCGGCACAAGGGATTAAGCCATCTTGTTAAAGCCTATCAGTCGCTTACAACCGATAAAAAATTGGTTATTGTTGGAACGGGCGCTTACACCGATGATTATGTTCAGGAATTGCACGATTTAGCAGCCGGCGATCCTAATATTATCTTTACTGGTTCGCAAACCGATGCTGCTTTAGCGCAATTATATAGCCATGCCTATCTTTTTGTTCAGCCATCTGAATCAGAAGGCTTGTCATTGGCTTTGCTCGAAGCGATGGCTAGACGCAAAGCGGTCTTAGTAAGCGATATTAGAGAAAATACCGAAGCAATAGGTGATACCGGATTCGTTTTCAAAAATAAAGATGTGGCAGATTTAAAGTGCCAGCTGGAAATGATTTTAGCTAATCCGGCCGAAGCGCTCCGCAAGGGCGAAGCGGCTAGGGCTCGTATTGAATCGCACTACAATTGGGATACCATTGTAATCGCAATTGAAAATATGTATAACCGGGCGCATAACCGCAATAACCGCCACTACGCTTTTCGTGAAACCTTGACCAATAATTAATGGTTTTTAGATAATGCTTCATTTCTAAAGAAGTGAAGCGATATCCGGAAGACATTGATCGTTCCCTAACAATTTATTTGTAAACATTAAAGGAGAAAAACTCTTGAAAACAATAGTAGTAGCCATGTTAATGGCATTCACTTGCTCTGTTTGGGCGCAAAACGCAATTGTGGTTGAGTCATACAATGTATTGCCCAACCAAATGATTACCTATCACCTATCAGGACCACCTCTTAAAGGGAATAACCCTGTGTATGCCGGGAACTTTTTAACCGGTAAGAATGCTGCAGGAAATTCGGAATGGGTAATACAGGATATAAAGGTGGAAAATGGAAGATATTATTTTGATATCACTACCTATGATATGGATATCGAAATGTATTACGCCGCCTACAAAAAAAATGGCAAGTTCGGTGACAATTATCCCGTAATGAAAAAGATGCTGGGAACAGCAACAAGTCCAGGGTATTATTTTTTAAAGAATCCAGACCTTCCAAGAGAAGGCGGACTTTTGAAATTTACTTTGGCAGGCGGGAAAATATACACTAAAGGAACTTACCAATTTAAACCAATAGGTAAATACGGCGACGCCTTTATCCAATGGTCATTCCCAGACCCCGATACCATTAGATTTTTTGGAAGAATATCCAAAATTCCTAACGGTTCCCCAAGTTATGGTTTCACATCTAATCTTTTAAATTGGAACATTTCTCCAATTGTTCCGGTCCAATCGAGTGGATGGGCAGCCATGGACGTTTCTCTAAGTGATATTAAGGCCTATGTCGAAAATTATGGAAAAAAAGGCTTTATGA
>CALMNI010000142.1 GCA_937868555.1 uncultured bacterium
TGAACTATTGTTCCGTGATAATTAGACTTATCTTCGGTGTCTGCATTAATCGACTCTCCAGTATACTTATTAACTTTTTCATACGTATTGGAAAGTGCGCCCGCATAATACAATTCTATATCAGTTCTGCTAAATGCACGACGGGTTTCATTCATGTTGAAATTCCATTCCAACTTCGTATACCATAAGGTATACTTTTCTTCACCCGTTGACCAATAGTCTTCGGTGGAATTTTTTCCAAGAATACCGCCAATCGTCCAATAGTTGTAAGAAAAATTACGGTAAAGATTCTTCCAGTAAACAGTAAAGCCGGCATTAAATTCCATGACTTTAAAATTTACTTTATTTGCATTTGAATCCGAAGACTCATAAGTCCCCTTACTTTTTGTTATCCCTACTTCCATTCCAGAATACACACGGCTGTCCGGAGAAGCTAACTGCAAAAACCTACCCAATCCGAACCATGTTTGACCATTGAATTTAGCCGCTGGTTTTTTCATGCTATAGCTCGCATAGCCTCCCCATATATTGAACTGCCAGGGGCGGTCATACCAAGCTCCCAGATCTGCATCATTTTTCTTCTGGATTTCAGGGCTGTTAAAATTAAATTTTGTTGGGTTGGTTGATCCAATCTTCTTACTTGTATCAACAGGATATATTTTTACAGCTGTTGGCGGAGTCGCCGGGGTTGTTGCTGGGGTAGTTTGAACTGTTTCAGTACTGTCCTCTTCCTCGTCATCGGGAAAAGTGAATTTAGGTACTTCTTGACTATACGTCATCGTTGTTAATAAAAATAACAACGATGCGCAGACTAACAACATTGAAATTGGTTTCAATTTATTTCTCCTTATGTTTTATAATTATGGCTTTTAGCCTAATATTTTTTAATGTAAACTCTAAGTTGTGAATATATATAATCCACAATTCCGCTCCGAAATTTTTTACAATTTCGGAACAGGTTCTGAATTATATTAGCTTAAAACGTTGCGCATGCTTCCTTGGCGTATCAATTCTTCTGGGTCGGTTGCCGGAAAAGGCTGATTAAATCCTTGCTCATGCGGAGCATCATGATGAATGCGGGCATGATGACCGTAGGGCGAGCTTTCTTCAGGGTACAGAACTTCCTCAAAACTTAAATTAGCAACCGCTTCTTCGGGTAATTGTCCGCGTACTTCGACACCGTGATGATGAGGATCTGTAGGAGCTTGGTGAGCCTGCAACCGAGGAGCATTCGTATGAATGACATCTTCAAACGTAAGCGCCTTTGCAGGCGAAGCCACTGGATGCGTTGGGGATAGATACACATAAATAAGGCTTGATACAAAACCAAGGGCAATGGCCAAACCGAGAATCAAGGGAATATTCGGCTGAACCGGAAAACTCGAAGACACCGGCTGGTCAATTAAACGAATTTTTACGGCATCATTCGCGCCATCATAGGCTGAGTGTTGAGTCATTAGGACATAATTAATAGCCCCGGCAATTTTTTCTGCTTCTGCTCTATCCGGATGATATACCGTAACGGCAATAATACCAGCATCGTTGATGCTCTTAGCCGTAACCGTCCTATCCCATTGCTTCATTTGATCTTTAGGGGTTGTTCCGAAATAGCTTACATTAATGGTTGGGCTCGCTGCTAAGACCTTGCTAAAGAAAGAGTTTGACGTAACAACGTTCGCTAAAACGCTAGAAAGGCGTTCAGTGGATTTTGAAGCATTATAGGCATCAACAGTACTATTATATTCTTGAACTACCAGCAGCTGTGACTTTGAACTGTACTTAAAGCGCTGAACGGCGATGATTCCGGCGGAGAGAACAATAAAAAGCGCAACAATGCCATAGATTGTCTTGCGTTTTCTTGCAATTAAATTAAGAAATTCGTGAAATTCCATAGGGTGTAATCGTTGCCTGTTTTTTAGATTAATATTAAATTATAGCATATAGGAATCTATATGTCAATAGATACGAGTATTTATACTAAGTGTTA
>CALMNI010000143.1 GCA_937868555.1 uncultured bacterium
TACTCTTTATGCCGTTGATGATGCGGAAACTGGGGCAAGTGAGATACATGCGGCGGCCTTGAGGCAAAGGGGTCGACAAACATGTAGAATATAAATAAATTCAAGAAGATTAATAATCCGCCGGCAGCAATCGTAAAAGTGGGTCCGACTACGGTATAGAGAATACCAGCAACAACGGGACCAATCGCCCAGCCAATATCATCGAATAAACTTATGGAGCTGGAAATTAAACCGTAATGCTTCTTCTCTTTATCGATTGCATAGAGCCAAGCCCAAAGCGATAAGCCGGTTAGCTCCTCTCCGGTAGCAGCGATAAAGCCGAGAAGAATAAATAAGGCCCCAAAATTAAAACCCAATAATGTTCCAGCAACGGCAAAAATAATAAGTCCGCATATGACTAGTATTTTTTTATCATAAGCATCTACTATTCTTCCCAATATAAAGCCGAGAGCGACTACCGAAAAATCAAACACCGCTAACCCTATGCCAAGAACGCCTCCTTGTTCAGTGTGTGCCAATAAGAGCGGGACAACAAACCAAATAATGGCATAAAAAATAGCGGATATAAGACTTGTGCTAATAAGCATGAAACTAACAGGCTTTAAAACAATAATAGAATTCCAAGCTTTGCGTAAGAATTTCAAATTAAGGCCTTGATGTTCGGAAGAATCATGCTGTACAGAAACTGTTCTTTCTTTAGGAGACAATACTATTCCTATAAAGGAGATAAAAAATAGGCCGCATAATATCAATCCTGTAACCTGTGTTTCAAAACGAACAGCAAAAACAACGAGGGCGCTGCTCAGTACTATTCCCAAGGAAGCGAAGACATCGCGCGTCGCAACGAAGCGACCAACCATTTTCTTAGGCGCTTGAACCAAGGTATAAGCATTAGTGCCTGGACCGAAAAAAAGCCAGCCGAAAGCAGCCACTAAACAAGTAAAAATAAAAGACAAGGGAGTTGCGCCAAAAAGAAAAACCAAACTGGCAACAAAAAATATGCCGGTTGTTATGGTAAGTAATTTTTTATAGCCATACTTATCAAGAATATAGCCGGCAGGGATATCAAAAATCATTTGCACAATACTTGCCAAACCGATGATGATACCAACAAGCCACAGGGGAAATACTTTTTCCCCAAAAGGCGCCATGAGCGTATAATGTAGGCCGCCGGCAAACTTAAAAAAGGTTAGGAAAAGCAAAAAAGGAAAAAAGACCTTCCAATAGGATTTGGGTAAAAGGTCTTTTTTTATTTTTACACTAGGCATGTGCACAATTTCTGAAAGACTAATTATTTCTCAATAATTTCAAGGCCGTACTGCGAGAGAAATTAAATGATTCCCAATGACTGGCCATACGTTCTAGCTCGTCTTTTTTAACCATGAGTTTAGCCTGCAGCGTATTTTTGTCTTCGCCAGTTATCCGTTCAGAAAATGCAAGAAGGGGTGGAACTGCGTCAGCAGACATAGTTCCTATGTAGTGCAAATCAATTTTTCCTATTTTTTCAAAACGGTCAATATTTTTCTGGGTAATGAAAGCATCTGGATTTATTACATTAAAAACCGCTAAAAAACCAATCATCAACAAAAGTGTACTGAAGGCAAAAAATCTATCTTCTTTTTCACGAACCAATTTAAATGCCAATACTACGAATACAAGGGCTAAGAAAATAATAAAGCCTAGGACATATAAGCGCAGCGTTGTTAAGCCATAAGCTTCTTGGTACAACATCAATCGCTTGAAAGCCGAAGCAACAATAACCAAAGTCTCAACTACGAGCACAAAGCCGGGAAAAATAAACCAAGATAATCGAGAAGATTTTGTTTTTGTGTACATGTCCATAACCAATAGAACAAGCAACGTAAAAAAGGAAACAACCAAAAGCTCCCAAAATCCTTTGCGGGCATATTCGGCGTAGGTGAAATTTTCTTGAGAAATAGTTAGCGCCCCGCCAAACAAGTAGGCAATTTGAAAAATAAGAAACAGGGCAAACAATCCGGCAATAAGCCACAAAAAAACGCTGACTTCAACACTGCGATGAGCGGCCTCTTTTTTAAAACCAAGCTCCCTTGTATTTTCCTCGCCTTTGCGCGCGGGAATGTTAAATAAATAGACAAATATTCCAAGACAAGCCGCTGTTATTACAGCGATAATAACTCCTTGGGCAAAAATGTTCTCGGGAATATGAAATTGGAAGATTGAATCAACAAACTGCTTGAAAGCGGCATCAGCCGACATAAATAATATCCCGAAGAAAAGAAGAAAGGGAATGGCCATCACAATACCAACGAGTACTTTTTTAATAACCGCTCCGGATGAACTTCCCGAAGGACGGCTGATGAAAAGTACGGAGGCAATAAAACGACTCAAAATGCGAAAGGGAATAGTAACTACCGTGACTATATAATCCAAGATCTTAAAATCGCTGACACGTTTTTTTTGCATTTCCTGAGCGGCTAACAACAGTAAGCCTAAGCTGGCAACAATATTCAAAAAAGTAAGAAATTCGCTATCTCGAATAGCGACCATGGCCATAAAACAGAGGGCGGCAACGGCATAAGGAACTGCGGAACGATAGGCGGAGCCGATACGAGCGCTTAATAGCGCTGTTACGGCAATAGCCAGTACTCCAAAAATAAATACGGAGATCCCAACATACTTATCAAAAAAGAGATAGTTAAAAACTATGCCTAGCCCCAAAGCAGAGGCTGCGAAAAGATAGACATTAAAGGCGTCGCTGCGCTCCGTATTAAATCCAAACATATAATTAGCATGGTTTAAGAATAAAGCCGCTTTGGCATGCTTGCTCTTTTACCCCCCCCCAACTCGGTAATCATATTATACTATATTCCCATCTTTTTAGATAAAAGAAAAAACCGAGCGTAGAGCTCAGTATTCAAAAGATTTAGAATTTCTTTATTATCGCCTATATCCTACTTATTGACTTTTCCCCTTTCCTTTGCTAATGTCCCCATACTATGTTTTTACCTATTACAAACATCGTTACCATGCGTCGTCGGACAATCTCAAAGCTTGAGGTTGTTTCCGAGTGTTTGTAATTTTCTCCCTAGGGAATCTTAAATATTCTAAAACAACCTCAAGGAGGTTGTTTTTTGTATCGGAATTTGAACCAGCCGATCAAGTGGTTCCTTAACATTACAAACAAAAAAAATGAAACAAGCAAAAAAAGAAGCCATTGCTGAACAACTCATGGCAGCACAAAAAAAACATCTTAAACAAAGAGGCGGGGAAGTATCCGACGAAAAAATTGCTGAGTATGCTGCTGCTCTAAAAATAAGCACCAAAATAATAAGAAGCTATTTTCAAGAGGCATCAGCATCAGCAAAAAAATCTTTCCATAAAATATCGTACGGTATTCTAAAAATCCTTACCAAAAAACAATGGGGGCGATGGAATGGTACAT
>CALMNI010000144.1 GCA_937868555.1 uncultured bacterium
GAAAAATAATGCCGAAGAATTGTTGATTAAAGCCTTATATGATTCTATAGCCCGTGCCGAGAATCTGGAGCGCCGGACTTTCTTTGAGGATTCATTGATCAGAATAAAAAAGGAGCAAACCCGCCGTATACGCGAGGCAGCTGAAAAGAGAGCGTACGAAGACTCATTAGTTAGAGCCAAGGAAGTGGCCCGCCAGAAATTTCTGGAAGATTCTTTTAACCGCGAGCAGGCCAAGCGTGATGCCCTGGAGCGCGAGCGTTTAGCGAAAAAGATAAAGGAAGATTCTATTGAAAAAGCACGCGCTACTGCCTGGATGAAAGCTTACCAGGATTCTATTGCGCGTTTAAGTGCCGAACAGGAAAGGGTTGAGAAAGAAAAACTGGCGAAGAAGGCTTACGAAGATTCTGTAACTAAGGCGCAATTGCTGGCCCGCGATAAATTTGTAAAAGATTCCATCGCAGCTGAACAGAAACGCCTGGAGGAAGAAGCGCTGCGAAAGAAACAGGAAGAAGAGCGACTGCAACAGGAAGCTTTAACCCGCCAGAAGTTCGTGATAGATTCCATTGCTACTGCGCAGGCTGAACTGGCAAGGAAGGCTGCAGAGCAGGAAGCCGTCAGGAAAAAAGCAGAACAGGATTCCATTGCGAATGCCAAAGCAATGGCGCAAAAAGCTGCGGTGGAAGAGGCGAAGAGGAAGGCTGCAGAAGCAGAAGCTATGCGCCAGGCCGAAGAGAAACGTAAGATGGATGAGTTGATTGCTAAAAATGCGCGTAACGATTCACTCGCCCGTTTAAAAATTGAGCAGGAGCGCATTGCTGCTGAGTTAAAGGCAGCTAAAGCCCGAAACGATTCTATTGCAAAAGTGGAAGCCAAATTCCGCGAGATGGCAAGAAAGGATTCCTTAGCGGCTGCAAAAGAAGAGTTGAAACGAAAGGAGAAAGAAGCTGCTGAAAAGGAACAGCTTGCCGAGGCGGAAGCTAAGCGTAAGCTGGACGAGCGCAAGCGGTTTGTACAAGATTCCCTGAGCAAGGCTAAAGCGCAGGCCAAACTTGATGAAGAAAA